>CALABN010000138.1 GCA_937885735.1 uncultured Bacteroidota bacterium
AAAATCTGTTTAATCTGTGTCATCTGCGTTCTATACGCGTTAGCGGACACCAATAATAAAATTTCAGGATTATTTGGGCTCGTCTGTCGAACCACAAATATTTTGTTTGCCAATTTGTAGCCATACATTTCTATATTCGTTACTTTCGAACCAGAAAAGATTAGATTTGGTTCAAATTTTGAATGTTCATTAAACATTCTGTGTCTCCCGATAGGAATCGGGATGCGTTCAAAAATGAGTCAGCGGACACGTAAAAAAAACGAAGCAAATGTCGACAATCAATTGTAGAGGGAAGTTGCTCGATTTGAGCCAGCCCAAGGTTATGGCGATAGTGAACCTTACGCCAGACAGTTTTTATTCTGAAAGCAGATGCCCGTCGGTTGACGAGGCCTTGTGCCGAGTCGATGAGGTGGTGCGTCAAGGTGCCGACATCATCGATTTTGGAGCCTGCTCAACACGCCCTGGAGCCCAGGTTGTCGATGCCGACGAGGAATGGCGCCGACTCTGTCCAGTGCTTGTGGCAACGCGCCGTAAATATCCCGATGCCGTCATTTCCATCGACACGTTTCGCAGTCAGGTTGCCGAACAGTCGGTGAGCGAGGGGGCTGACATCATCAACGACATTTCAGCAGGTGCCATCGACGATAAAATGTTCGCTACGGTGGGGCGGTTGCAGGTGCCGTATGTGCTTATGCATATGCGTGGTACGCCCGCCACTATGCAACAATTTGCCAATTACGTCAATGTAACTGCCGAGGTTATGTCCGAATTGTCGCAGTCGTTGCGTCGGTTGACCGATTGTGGTGTTCACGACGTCATAATCGACCCAGGTTTCGGCTTTGCCAAGACTCTCGAACAGAACTATGAGTTGTTTGCCCATCTGTCCGATTTTGCGGTATTCAATCGGCCATTGCTGGTGGGCGTCTCTCGCAAGTCGATGATATATAATTTGCTGAAGATAAAGCCCGAAGATTCCCTGAATGCCACTACGGTGCTGAATACCGTTGCCTTGTGTCAAGGCGCGTCAATATTGCGTGTCCACGACGTGCCAGAGGCAGTTCAGTTGGTCAAGGTTTGTCAGGCATTGACTAAAAAAGGCCAGTAACCACTGACCTTTTTTGATTTGTCAAATTCGCTTGTGAGAAAATCCAAATGACGTTTCCGATTTTTTTTGCATTTCGTCCAATTCCTGCTGAATGTAGCATTGCTGTTTCTTTTAGTCCCGTTAGGGACATAAGATAGGTAGAACAGTGTGTGCCATTAAAAATTAGCGTGCCGTAGGTACGCAACATTCAAATTTGTCGATGTAGTTGGCTTTATGCGAATTGTACACTCTTTTCCTGACTGTATTCGTTCCAATATTCAGGCAATGCATTTATCAGTTTTTGGCGTGCAAAGAAAATCTTGCTCTTCACAGTCCCGATAGGAATGTTCAGTTTGTCGGCTATTTCCTTGTATTTGAAACCTTCAGTGTACATTTTGAATGGTTGGCGATAGTCGTCCTCAAGTTTTTCAACCTTGCCGATAATGTCCTTTATCGACGTTGACGATTCTTGCGACATCTCGCTTGATGCCGTTGAAAGGTTCTGCATCATTTCATTCTTGTTGAAAATCTCGTTCGACTTGACGCTTCTTCGGTAACTGTTTATGAACGTGTTTTTCATAATTGTGTAAACCCACGACGTGAAATTTGTCGGGTCAGTGAATTTTTCCTTGTTGGCAAGGGCCTTAAGCATTGTGTCTTGTAGCAAGTCCTTTGCATTGTCCACGTTCAGTGTAAGTTTGTATGCATACATATGCAGACGCGTTTGCATATCAAGCAGTTTGTTGGTAAATTCTGTTGTATTCATTTTTGGGCCTATTGTGTGTTAAATAATACAACTCTAATTTAGGTTTTTGCATCGTTTGTTGTTCCGTTGTCGCATTGGCGCAAATGCAGATTTTATTCCGAAACGATTTGCATAAATTCCGTGCGGGCATTGTTTGTCAACGGTTTGCGAGATTTTTACAAGAACCGCGTTTTACCCTTGTTTTTGACAACTATCAAAAATGAAATAATCACGACATATTTTGAAAAATGCCACACGTCAATTTTTGCATTGACGGCATTCGATTTTTACCTTTTGTAGGTCGGAACTTTATCAGTTTTTCTGCGTAAAAAAGTTATTTCTCACAAATTTGTTTTTTAAAAGATGCGTTTTCGATGAAATTCTTTGTCCTTTTTCGCATACGTTTATAAAGATGCCGATAAAAACAAAAAGCGCCGAAAAGTTCATATAACTCATTTTGTTATGTTTGTATTTCAAACGGTGAATTTATAGAACTCACCATATATAATATGTATGGAGACATTTTTGCACAGTGTGGCCAAATTCATTTTGGAAAATCATTCCAACGACTTGAAAAACAGTTGTGTTGTTTTCCCAAACCAGCGTTCAGAGGCATATTTTTCGCAGGAAATTGGCAAGTTGAACAAGGAAAATCCGAAAGTCATTTGGCTTCCTCGATACTTCACCATAGATGAGTTTATCCATTCCATTGCCAATCAGCGCATTGCCTCGCAGACAACGCAACTGGCGACATTGTTCAGGGTTTATCAGCAGGTGAGCAAGGAATTGGGTAAGGAATCCAACGAGACATTTGACAGGTTCTATCCGTGGGCTCAAATCATTTTGGCCGATTTCAACGACATCGACAAGTATTTGGTTGATGCTCGTTCGTTGTTGCAAAACATCCAGGATATTAAGGAGATAGATAACGCGATTGATTACTTGACTGATGAACAGCGTCAGGCCATTTCCGAGTTTTTCAATGTCACTTTGGGTGGCGATAATTCTGAATTGAAAGATAGGTTTCTCTCTATATGGGAGTGCCTGTTGCCTATGTATGACAATTTCAACAAGCAGTTGAGTGCCGACGGATTGACATACGAAGGACAAGTCTATCGTCAGGCATCTGAACGTGTCAAGTCGCCTGAATATCAATTTCCATTCAGCAAGGTTTTCTTCATCGGCTTTAATGCCATAACGCACAGCGAGGAGTCAATTTTCGAATCGCTTCAGTCGCAAGGGCGTGCTGTATTCTTTTGGGATTACGATGACGAATACATCAATAACGACTTGCACGAGGCGGGGTTGTTTATGCGTCGCTTTGTCCGAAAATTCAAGATGCCCGACGGGCTCAACATCTGTCACAGTTTCAGCCGAAAGGATAAAAATATCAGCATTGTGGCATCGCCAACCGTCAGTGGGCAAATGACCGTGGCGTCAGAACAATTGGCAAAGATACCTGACAACGAGTTGTCGGAGACAGCCATTGTGCTTTCCGATGAATCGTTGCTTATGGGAATTTTGGAGCATACAAGCCCATACATAAGCGAGCGAAATGTCACAATGGGCTACAAGGTCAAGAATTCAGTGGCGGGACAGTGGGTCGAATTGCTTATGCAGTTGCAGTCTAACAAGCGTGTCACTGCCGATGTCACTACGTTTTTTTACAAGAATGTGTTGGCGTTGCTTCAGCATCCGTTTTTTGCCTTCATCGATGGGCAGTTTGCAATGTCAATGGCAAGTCGCATCAAGGACGAGGCTATTTTTCAGGTCCCTGTCGATTGCTTTGCCGACAGCCAGTTTGCACAAATGGTCTTTGAATCCATTGACGGACATCATCAGTTTTCCGAATATCTTGTAAAGATTCTCAAGCAGTTAATGTCTGTTTGGGCGCAGTTGCCTGATGGTGAGAATGACAATTGGCTGATTCATCAGGAAATGGTTTACAGAATGTTGTTGCAGATTCAGCAGTTGGATACCGAATTGAAAGCCGAAAACCTTGTCGTTGAGATGCCCACATATTTTCAACTGGTGCGCAAGTGCTTTAACAGCCTCAAGGTGCCTTTTGATGGCGAGTCGATAAAAGGCTTGCAGATAATGGGCTTCCTCGAGACCCGTAACATCGATTTCAAGAACCTTGTTATCCTGAATGTCAATGAGGGCACCTTGCCCGTTGACGGAAACACCACATCGTTCATACCGTTTGGTTTGCGCCGTGGCTTTGGCTTGCCAACCCACGAGGAGCGTGAGGCTATGTACGCCTACTATTTCTACCGTCTCATTCAACGTGCTGACAACATAACACTTACCTATTTTGTAGGCAAGGCCGAAGGTAAGAAGGGCGAGCCAAGCCGATACATTCTGCAACTTGTTTATGGTGATTACAATGTTACGGAGAAGATGCTTCAGTCCAATGTCAGTTTTTCGGCAAGTGGAGCCCTTTCTATGGCCAAGAACGATTACACAATGCAGTTGCTCGATGCCTATGTCGCAGACGGAAAGAGTGGTGATGAAGGAAGGGCATTGTCGCCAAGTGCGTTGGTCATTTATCAGAAATGTCCGTTGCAGTTCTATTTCAGCAAGGTCTTGCGTCTTGAACCCGACGATGATATCGAGGAAAATATTGATGCCCGCCAGTTCGGCAACATTTTTCACGATGCTATGCACCTGATTTACTCTGGTTTCTTGAAAAAGACAGTCAGTGGCGACGGTATCCGCAATCTTGACAAGGATTATATCCGCAAGAATATTGACAAGGCGTTTGTGAAGGTCATTTTCCCGAAAAAGAAAAACTTTGAGCAGGAAATTGAAACAGGGAATTTGCACATTCAGAAAATTCTCAACGGTAACAACAATATGATATACAATATTATAACCAAGTATGTCAATGAACAGTTGAACTACGATGCCAAGACAGCCGACATTCAGCCAATTGAGTTCTTGAGCCTTGAGGATAAATACACGATGGAATTCCCGATAGTGGTTGACGGCAGGAATTTGAACATCAAGTTGGGTGGCTACATCGACCGTGTCGACAAAACCGATGACGTTGTTAGGATAATTGACTACAAGACAGGTAGAAACGATATTGTTTGTGATAGTGTGGAAGACATTTTCAAGCCTGAAAACATTGATGCCTACAAAGGTGTGTTGCAGACATTAATCTATTGTATGGTTTACAATAGCCAGCATCCTGATTTGAGTGTGTTGTCGTCATACCTGTTCAAGACCACCGAATTAAACACTGGAATCGACTTCAAAATTCACAGCAAGGCCAGTAAAGACAAGCAGGACGCCTTCGCCGATGGCAATTATTTGAGGGTGTCTGAATTGGTGAATAAGTTTGTTGTAGATATCTTGTCTGATATTTTCGATAAAAACAAGCCTTTCGTCCAAACTGACAACGTGAACGAATGTAAAAAGTGCAACTTCTTCTATTTTTGCGGGAAATAATCCCTATAAAAATAGTTATATGTTCAAGGCTTTGACAAAATCAGTGTGTTTGTTAGTTTTAATGCTGTCTGCATTTACGTCTGTGCAAGGCGAGGTTGTTCTTGCCCGTGGTCTGAATGTGGTCGGCAAGGTGGTCGATGAAAAAAGTGCGGAACCAATCGAATTTGCGACAATAGCGTTATACAATGTGTCCGACAATTCGTTGAGTGGTGGTGGCATCACCTCTGAAAGTGGTGAATTTTCCATAAAGAATGTCGGGGTAGGCAAGTATCGACTTGAGGTGGCTTTTATTGGTTATGTATCCACTTCGGTCGAAATCACTGTTTCCAATGCCGATGTCAATGTCGGAAAAATAAAGTTGAAGCAAGATGTAAAGCAAATAGCAACCGTTGATGTGGTGGCTGACAGGGCTTCCGTCGATTACAAGATTGACAAGAAGGTCGTAAATGTGGGACAGCAACTGAACGCATTGTCGGGTACTGCGGTCGATGTTTTGGAAAATGTGCCTTCCATGAAGGTTGATATTGATGGCAATGTTTCGATGCGCGGAAGTTCTTCATTCACTGTCCTTATCGATGGCCGTCCTACGCCTCTTGATGCATCTGATGCTTTGAGGCAGATTCCTGCCAGCAGTATTGAAAATATTGAGATTATAACCAACCCTTCGGCAAAATACGAGCCTGACGGTGCTTCTGGTGTGTTGAATATCATCACAAAGAAAAATTCGCTGAATGGTTTCAGCGGTATTTTCAATGTCAATGCTGGTATTCCTAAACGTATGGGTGGTGATTTCATTTTGGATTATCGTACAAGGGGTTGGCATTTTTTTGCAGGCGCCAACGGCCGTATTAATGAAAACGAGTCGGAATCTGACAGGACACGTTGGGTAGAGACAAATGGAGTAAGGTCATACACGCTTGCATCTGGAAAATCTCATCGAAAAAACAATGGTTGGGGATTGAATGGCGGTGCCGATTATCAGTTGACTGAAAATGTTGTATTTGGCTTCAATTTCCGTTATGGTAACCATACTAACGCAAATGACAATTCTATGGATTATTTGCTTTATGACCTTGGCGGGACTGACACCACAACATACGTAAGCAACGGCAACAGTAGCAACGGCGGACATTTCAAGTCGTTGAGCGTTTTTTACAGTCAGGTTTTCGGAAACAAGGAGCATACTCTTGATATTCAGCTGAACCTGAATGGTCGCGACAACGACCAGGAATCTGAAAACAATATGGTTGACACAAATGGTGACATTTATTACGGGCAGAAAAACAATCAGTCAGGTCCAGGTAACGGTTATAGGTTCAAAATCGATTATGTGAGGCCACTGTCTGAATTCTCAAAATTGAGTTTGGGCGGGCAAGGCCGTTTGTCGCCCAGTGACGACAAATATGAGGTTAACAGTTTCGATACCAGTGTTATGACTTATGTCCGTCAAGATGCCTATAGTTATGAAACCAAATACTTGCGTCAGACATATTCGTTGTATGCAATGTTTGCCAGTTCAATTGGCAAGTTTGGATATCAATGCGGTGTCCGAGGCGAATATACCTATCAGAATCTTGAATTGTCAGGTGGCAATGGAACTTACAAATATTCCGAGCCGGCATTTTTCCCGACATTTCACATGTCATACGAACTTCCTGCATCTCAACAAATGATGTTGAGTTATACCCGTCGTATCAATAGGGCAAGACCTTGGCAATTGCAACCTTATGTTACTTGGCAGGATGCCTACAACGTCAGACGTGGTAATCCCGATTTGGAACCGGAATACGTGAATTCCATTGATTTTGGCTATCAAAAGAAATTTGCCGACAACTTTGTGGCTGTAGATGCCTACTACCGCATCACGCAAAATAAGATTGAACGTATCCAGACCATATACGAGGGTTATGATGATGTAATTATGAATTCCACTCGCAATGTAGGTTCCGATTATGCCGCTGGCGCTGAATTGACATTGAATTACAGCCCAATCAAGTGGTATCAGTTGAACTTGATGGGTGATGTCTACGATTATCGAAAGGAAGGTGTTTACGATGGTGTCGATTTCTCACAACACAGTTTCAACTGGAATGCCAGAATGAACAATGTTGTCAAGATTGGAAACAACACCCGTGTCCAGATTGACTTCAACTACAGGAGCAAGTCTGTAACCACACAAGGATATGAAAAGGCATTCTTGACGGCCAATGTGGCTTTGAAGCAGGAGCTATTCAATCGTAATTTGACTGCCACATTCCAGGCTCGCAATGTATTGAACACCATTAAGCGTGAAAACGTTACTGAAGGCCCATCGTTCTACACAAACAACACATTCAAGCCACAGTGGCCTCAATTGTCTATTGTCTTGTCATACAAGATGAACAATTACATTGTTAGGGAAGAAGAAGAGGGTGGCAACAACAACGACGGTTACGGAATGTAATTGTTATTGTTGGTTGTTGTCGCTTGTCTGAGCGTTTTTTTCGTCAGGCTCGTTGCTTAGTGTCTCATTTCGTAGGTAGGTGACAATTGTCTGCGAGGGAATGTCATATTTAAGTTCGCCGTTTTGAACTATCGATATGGAGCCTGTTTCTTCTGAAACCACTATTATTATTGCGTCTGTTTCGTTCGACATGCTCAATGCCGCTCTGTGACGGAGCCCTAAATGAGGAGGCAGCACCAAGTCATCGTCAATAGGCAGTACGCAGCGGGCCGCTTTCACCTTGTCGCCGAGAATTATCATGGCGCCGTCATGCATTGGGCTGTTTTTGAAGAAGATGCTTTCTATTAGTCGGTGCGACACGTCGGCGTTCAATGTGTCGCCACTCTGAACGTATGTAACCAGTTCCGATTTGGTAGAGAACACAATAAGTGCACCAGTCTTTGTCTGCGACATGTTCTTGCAGGCACGGCTTATCTCTCTAAGAGTGTTGTTTGATGCCGAAATCTCGTATGACTTGTTGAAATACTTGTTGAATATCAGCCGCTTCTTTACAAAGTCGTTGTTTCCGAGCAAAAGCAGGAATTTTCTTATTTCCTGTTGGAAAAGTACAATCACTGCTATGACGCCAACACTTATGAATGAGTCGAGTATTGTTGATAATAGACTTAAATTCAAAAATTTAACTATCAGCCAAAGTATGTATAGCAAGAGCAGGCCTGCAAAAATGTTCATTGCCACAGTGCCTCTAACCAACCTGTAGAGTTGGTATAGCAAAAAGGCTACCAACAATATGTCGATTAAGTCAGTGAATCCGAATGTAATGAACATTAGTCCCATTTTGTGACTTCTAATTTGTTTTTGCGAATATATATTAAAATGTGATTGTTGCTAACGTTGTGCTTTCATATTGACACTTTTGAAGGATATTTTCAGCCCGGTTAATATTGTTGATAATAAGTTTGTTATTTGTATTTGTCGGCAATAAAAAACACTTGTTTCATAAATCATTTTTGTTGTACATTTGAACTATCAAAAAAAACAATCTTATGATAGGTAAGTATATTAAAGAGTTAATCCCGGGAAACTCCAGGGTTATCATTCCCGATTTCGGTGCGTTTATGATTCAGGACACGCCTAATGGCAAGGTCATATCGTTCAACGATTTTCTGAAGTTCAACGACAGTGTCCTTTTGAACAAGATAATTACTACCGAGAAGGTTGACGCCAATCAAGGCAAGGAATCAATCAAGGCGTATGTCAAAGAGATTGAGGCCGCATTCAAGGCAGGCGAGCAATTCGCCATTGAGGGTGTCGGATACTTGTCAAAGGACGGACAAAACAACATTGTGTTTGTTCAGGACGAAAATGCCAAGAAGTCAACTTCTGCAAAAACAGCTGCAAAGAAGGAGCCTGTAGCCAAAAAGGAAACCGCAAAGACAGCACCAAAAACTGAAGTCAAGAAAGACGATTCTCATATAATTAAGATTGGAGAACAAACTGCGAAGACAGAAGTGAAGCCTGCTGAACCAGAACGCAAGGAAGAGGCAAAGGTTATCATTCCAACTGCCGAGCCAACTGTATCCAAACCGGTTTCTTCAGCTTCACAACCTGTAATCAATAAACCAACAATTAATAATCAAAACAGTAAAATGGAAATCAAGACTAAAAACAAGAAGTTAAACATCATTATTATCATAGTTGCTTCGCTTGTCATTTTGGGATTCCTTGTATGGCTTGCCATTGACCTGAAACTCATTGGCAGATTCAAGCCTGCACAACAGCCACAAGTGGAAATGGTAGTGGTGGATACTACGCCAGTTGTTGATACAACACCAGTAGTTGACACTATGCCTGAAGTTGTTGAGCCAGAACCAGTGATTGTATCAGAGCCAACTGCTGACCCTAATGCAAAGCATTGCTACATTATTGCAGGCAGTTTCCAAGTGGAGGCTAACGCTGTCCGTTTCCAACAGCAGATGATTGACGCCGGTTATCAGGCTGAAATTGTTACTCGTAACAACGGATTCAACTATGTAAGTTTGAAACGATTCGACACAAGGGTTGAGGCAATTGCCGAATGGCGCAATATGATTAACGAGAACCCTAGTTTGTGGATTTTGATTAAGTAACAATTAGGTTTTTCAATACTAAAAAAGCCCGGATTTCAATTCGGGCTTTTTTGTTGAATGTTTATCCAGGTTCTTGCTATTCTGCAAATTGGTCTTTCTTGCTTCCGTTATATAAAGTGAACTTGCGGAATGAGCATTCCAGTGCACCGTTATATAACTTGATTTTCTTTTCAGGGCGCAGGCCAATGTACTTCATAAAATCCTGATTGCTGCCAATCAGCCATGCCTCGTACCCGTTGAAGTCAAGTTTGAGCTTGTCGCCAATTTTCTGGTAGAAAATGCGCAGGTCGTCAGGTTGCAGACGCTCGCCGTATGGCGGGTTGGTTATGATTGTGCCTGTAGCAGATTGAGGGCGCAGGTCAAAGAAGTTGCGTAGACTGACATTCACCTTTTTGCCAAGGAATGCGGCTTTGATATTGGCTTCGGCAGCCTTTACTGCACCGGGCATTATGTCGCTTCCGGTTATGGTGTAGTTGAATTTTGGAACTTCTGGAGTGTCTTCGGTAATGTCGGCAAACAAGTCGGCATCAAAATCCGACCACTTCTCAAATGCAAATTGCTGCCTGTACGTGCCGGGGGCGATGCCATAGGCTATCATTGCGGCCTCTATCAGCAATGTTCCTGAACCGCACATCGGGTCCAAGAAGTCCGATTTGCAGTCCCATCCCGAAAGCAGTATCATGCCTGCGGCCAAAACCTCGTTTATTGGTGCTTTTACGCTTGCTTGACGGTAGCCACGTTTGAATAGCGGCTCGCCTGAACTGTTAAGCAATACCGTTACGTGGTTTTGTGCTATGTGGATTTCAATGCCCAAGTCCGGATTCAAGGTGTCAACATCGGGGCGTTTGCCTGTCCGACGCCGGAATTGGTCCACAATGGCGTCTTTTGTCTTCAGCGATACATATTTTGAATGTGTGAATGTGGTGGAGTAGGTTGTTGCCGATATTGAGAACGTCTTGTCCACAGACATATATCTGTTCCAGTTTATTCGGCTTATTTCCTTGTAAAGGACATCTTCGTCTTTCGCATCAAATTCAGCAATGGGTTTTAGTATGCACAATGCAGTTCGCAGAAAGTAATTGGCCTTGTACATCATTGCCTTGTCGCCTTCAAATGCCACGGCGCGGTTCAGTTTCTTTACGTTTTGTGCACCTAAGTCTGTGAGTTCCTTCACAAGAACATCTTCAAGTCCTGCAAAGGTTTTGGCTATCATTTTGTAGCCATTGGATTTGTTTTCAATATCTTCCATATTGTATGTCTAGAGGTGGATTCTATAAATTGATTCCGAGCGATTTTTGAAATTTTATCAAGTGGATTTATGGACGGAAGGAGGATACAGTGCGGGCACTGTTGACGACTGACACCCATAAAGGTACCGATAAAAACAAAAAGCGCTTAAAAGTTCATATGCCCATTTCCTTATACTTATATAAATGGTGAATTTTTAGGACTCACCTATATGTGGCAAAACAACAAAAGCCTTGTCATTTATGCAACTATTGACGGCACAAATCTTGCCATTTGTCAAATTATCTTTAAATCACTTGTTAACGTTTGCACCGCTTCGATATATTGATTTCCAATGTAATACATATGAGTATTGCCAGTTTAACAAGAAAATTATTGCGGTGATGTGTGTAATAGCATCTTTATAATCAATATCTAACGGTATCTTTGTTTCAAGAAATTATACTTATGGTAAAAAGGAAATTGGGTCCAGTGCTTAATGAATTGGGGCATGAAGCGCATATTTCGAATTCTAAACTTTTTGTTTCGGACAAAATGCTGTTCGTTAAAAATCCACAAGACATATTGAATGCTCATTTGAACATTGATGTGAATGATGTTGTTGGGTTTGACAGCCTTTCTGCAGAAGAGAATGATGCATCATTGTCTATGCCTTATGTATTGGGGATAAACTGACTTTTATTTTAATTTTATTGTGAAAAACGAAACTTTTCCCAGTGTTTATAGTAAAAGGTTTTGTTTTTGAATATAAAGAAAAGGGGAAAAACATATAGTAACAACGTTTTAATTATTTTTTATATGAAAAAAACCACATTAGCGATTATTGCATTGTTGTGCTTTTGTTCGGTTACAAAAGCACAAGATGAGAAGTTCAAGGCTCTTTATATGTTCAACTTTACGAAGTACATAGAATGGCCTCAGGTAAAACAATCGGGTGATTTTGTCATTGGAGTGGTTGGTAGTTCTGCCATTATCGACGAATTGAATGCCATTGCACAACGCAAGGCCGTTGGTTCGCAGTCGATTAAGGTGAGGGAAGTGTCTTCATCTGACGATTTGACAAAATTCCACATTGTTTATGTTTGCGAAAGCAAGTCTGATCAAGCAGCTTCCATTGCCACTAAGATTAAGGGCAAGGGTGTAGTGCTTATTACTGACAAGCCTGGTATGGCATCAAAGGCAGGCATTAACTACATTAAAAAGGATGGCAAGCAAAGTTTCGAGATTTGCAAGAGACTTTTGACAGAGGAAGGTGTGACTGCATCTGCTCAATTGTTGGCATTGGGTACACCAGTTGATTAGTAATTCTAAATTGTATTTAAATGAAAAAAATTATATTAGTTTGTTTGGCATTGTGCTTTGCTGGCCAAATTTTTGCACAAAACAGGGATCTTTCCTCAATGACTAAGGAGGATATCCTGAATATGTCTTATGACGAATTGCTTGAGATGCCTTTTGAAGAAGTGCTTCAGTTGGCTGACATTATGGGTGTTTCAATGGACGAACTCTTCGCCATGGTCATGAACAAAAGCGTTTCTTCTGCATCTAAGACTGAGGAAACTGCATTTACATCACCTCTTTCTTCCACAGTGTTGACTAAGGCTGAAATCAGGGCTTACGGCATCAGCACCATCGAAGAGGCTTTCCGTCTTATTCCTGGTATGATTGTCACTGAAAAGACCAACGGCATGTACGACGTGCAGATGCGTGGCTTGAACAACATCCCTGACAATCAGATGTTCCTTTACACAGAAAACTCAAACACATTGCTTATGATTGACGGCCGTATTGCCCACAACTACGCAATGGGCGCTTTGTGCTTCGACATGTTGCCAATCAGCATTGAGGATATTGATCGTATTGAGGTCGTTCGTGGAGCCAATTCCGCTTTGTACGGTTTGAATGCAGTAAACGGTGTTATCAATATTATTACTGAAAAGGCCAACGCAAATTCAAAAAATGTGGCTGGTTCAGTTCAAATCGGCACGCAAGACACTTATGTTGGCGACTTGGCATTGCGCAAGCAGTTCAATAGCAAACTGTCTGCAGGAGTAACGGCAAACTTCCAATATCGTCGTCGTCCTACTAATCAGTTGTATGTTATGCCTGGCGATGGAGTGTACAAATCAACAGTCCCTGATAACGTGTTACCAGGGATTGGCGAAGCAATGCCTGTCTTGACAGACCCAGAAGGCAATCCGATTTTTGTTGACGGGACAAAGGTTCCTGTGGCAATAGCAACAAAACAATTAGTGCCAATCGAAGAAGGCTATTACAGCACTCAGGATATCGAAAAGTTCCGTCAGGTATTCACCATGGCTGCTTTGCTTGGCGGAATGCCAGAAAGTTCAATAGCAGGTTTTATGCAGACATTTTTGGAAAGAAATCCAGGCGCTACTCCAGAACAGGCACAAGCATATATTGAAGGAATGCTGGGTGGCATAGCATCTGGAATGGACTACAATATGTACAGAGTGTATGAATACTCAAAATCGATTGGTGATATGTTCCCTGATCCAGGACTTGCTCGTAAAAATGTAGGCTTGAATGGCTACTTGACATATACTCCATTGGACAAAGTCCGTATCGATTTGTCGGCTGGCTATCAGCAATCAGATGCTCTTACAACAAGTTGTGGCGACCAAATAACGTCATTCGACGGACGTACTTCTAAAACAGGATACGTCAACCTTAATGCTGATGTGTTTGGCCTGAACTTGAAGGCAAGCTACACAGGTGGCCCTCAAGATTATGAGGTTGGAACACCAGGATTCAAGATCGGTAGCAAAAACCTTAATTTGAGCGCTGAATATAATTTCAAATTTGGCGATTTGAATGTTAGGCCTGGTTTTGCATACCTATATATCAAGGCAGAGGATTATACTCCTGATTTTGTCAATCCTTCTGATCCAAATGATTACACTTGGAAATACTATGAACCAGGCAAACATAAATATGATGAGTCAGTACGTCACTTGTCTGGCTTTATGAACTACGACGCCAAGATTACCGATTACGCTCCAAGTTTGCGTTTGGACTATAAGATTGGCAAGCTGCGTGCCATTGCCGCTTTCCGCGCTGACAAGTACAATGTTCCTGACAAATGGATCAATTCTTATCAGGGTGCTTTGGACTATGAGATTAACGACAACAACTTCGTTCGTGCTTCGTACAGCAATGCCAAGCGTTCGGCCGTGTTGGTTAACACAAGCTCAGACTATCATTGGAGCCGCAGTGGCATGATGTCGCCTGACGAATCAGTATTCTTGGCTGATAAGGATGCTCCGCTTATGAAGATTAACAGCGCTGAACTTGGTTACCGTTGGAAGCCATTCAAGAATGTATTGATAGATGCAGAGGCTTATTATTCGATAAGTGAGGATTACGGTGCTCTTATGGCCGACAATTCAAACATGACAATTCCTGGTGCCCAGTTGAAGGCATTCCTGCTTTCTGATTATAGTAATATTCTTGGATTTTCAGAAGGAGGTGGGGTGGATTTGAAAGCATTGAGCGGATTCATCAGCAAGGTTAAATCTACTGTAAATATCAAGTATGGCGAATTGCCGTATAAGGTAAAGCAATTCGGTTTCGGTGTCAATGTTGACTGGGTAATCTCGCCAAAACTTGTTGCTAAGTTGAATGCCAATGTGCAGAACACAACCATCGACAATTATTACATGTACGACCAGAACCAAGAAATCATAGGTCAGATGGCGCAGACTGCCGGCCTTATAGCCCGTGTTCCTGATTTGGTCGATGACGTTTATCAAACCGCAGTTCCTATGATGAAGCCGATGCTTGATGCTTGTGGCGTAACATTGGAAGATATAATGTCTGGAAATGTTTCTGAATCGTCCAAGGCAGCGATGCTGAACCTTATGAAAACTGCGTACGGTATAGATATGCCTGCTGAAAGTTTCGATCCTGCAATGGCAATCGGAATGGGTGTAGGCGGTCTTTTGGATATGGCTATGACAGGTGCTCCTGTTGACGAGCTGACTGCTATCTACGGCAGTTTGGACGATGCCGGAAAGGCTGCTATGCTGCAGCAGCTTTATACAATGTCATATACAGGAGAGATTAATGGCGAGCAATTGAGTACTAACGAGCAATATTCCGGTTATTATGCATTGAAATATGGCGTGCGTAACGATGACGGCATATTTAGGCTCGGCGGGTCTGAAAAACTTCCAGTAGAAACTGTTAATGGACATAAGCACAAGGCAACTCCTACTGCTTATGGTATGATAGGCTTGATTTACCGTCCTATAAGCAAAATAGATATTTCTGCTTTTGGCAATTACATGGGCAAGCGTACTTACCAAACCAAGTATGGGGTACAAGAGTTGAAGCAGAAGTTTACTGTCAACATGAAAGTCGGTTATAAGCCAGTTGATGGATTCGAGTTGTTCTTCAACGCCCATAACTTGTTTAACACCAAGAATCGTGAGTTTGTTTATTCTGACGAAATTGGTGGAATCTATTCAGTTGGCATCAACTTCGGGTTCTAACAATCATCTCTCTTATAAAAAAAAGCCGCTTTCGAGCGGCTTTTTTTATACCCACAACATTCATTTTTACAGTAATTTATGCCTGCAATTAAGTATGGTGGCCCAATTCTCCATGAAAGTTTTGTTGATTTGTTGTTGGTTTTTGATAAATTTGCCATTGTATTGAACCCAAGAATTGAGCGGCGGTTTTCTTGTAATTGCAGGCTTGATTGAAGAAAAAAAATACAGTCGTAACCAAATTGCTTTTGTCATATGGCAGCAGTTGAGAGTAATCTGGCAGGCGTATGCTTGGCTTTTGTTATGATGGCTTTGAAAAGGAGAATATGAGTTTTATTTTAAAGTGTCATGAATCGTAAATTATTATGTTTTCTATTGGCATCTATAATGTCAATAGGTTTGTATGCACAAACAAAGGATGTGTCAAAAATGACACGTGACGATATTTTGTCGCTTTCGTATGATGAATTGGCTGAAATGCCACTTGAGGATGTCTTGCAACTCACCAAGATATTGGGAGTTTCAATGGACGAGTTGTATGAAATGATTCTTAACAAGAGTGTCACTGCCGCTTCCAAGCGTGCTGAGAAATCGTTGAATTCACCTCTTTCCACAACTGTTATCTCAAGTGAGGAAATTGTCAAGTCTGGTGCCACCACCATAGCTGAAGCTTTGCGTTTGGTGCCTGGTATGATTGTCCGTGAAAAGACAACCGGCAACTATGATGTTCATATCCGTGGCAACGACAACGTTCCCTCTAACAATATTCACGTTTATTCAGAGAATTCTATGACTTTGGTGATGATTGACAACCGTCCTGTTTACAATTATATTTTCGGTGGAACTTTTTGGGAATCGTTGCCGGTTGAAATTGGCGATGTCGAGCGTATTGAAGTTGTTCGTGGTCCTTCAAGTGCACTTTATGGCCCTAATGCAATCACCGGTGCAATAAATATTGTAACAAAACAGACAGAGTCAGACAAATTATCTCTTGAGGTGAATGCTCAAGGTGGCACTTCCAAAAGTGCCATAGCTGACATGTCTGTTGCTGGCGGAAAGAATGATTTCCATTTCCGTGTATCAGGCAACTACACTCACTTTAACCGTGCCGATGAAGATTTTTATATTGAAGCGTTTGGCAAAAAATTCAAATACGACGAGGTTGATACCTTGCATTATTACATCAACCCAAGCCAGTCGCAAATGTTGGTGTTGGGAGATGCCACAAAAGGCAAACGTATTGAGGAACGTATTGAAAATAAAGATCTTGCGACAAATAAGTTTGGCGCAAATGCTTTCTTCGACTATAAAATTAATGACAAAGTGAAATTTGACTTGTCGGCAGGTCTGCAAGGTTCCACAATTTTGACAAACTGCTTAGGTGCTTCAGATTTAGTCATGACAAACCGTATTATTTCTTCACAATATGTCAATCTCACTGCCAATGTGTATGGTTTTGCAATTCAGGCAAACACATTGTTCGGTGACATGGATATGGAGCACAACAATATGGGCTATCGTGCCGATGCAAACCTTTCGAATGTTTCATTGGAGTATGAACATTCATTTGGGTCGCTTGTGGTCCGTCCAGGCATTTCTTGGCAAAAGGCTATCTATGACGATACTGATTACATACCTGATTCTTTGCTTGGTCAAGGCTTCCTTAATCAGAAACGTGATATTTCTTCGTATTCCGGTTCATTGCGCTTGGATTATAAGGCATTTGACAAGTTGCGTTTGATTGCCGCTCTCAGGGCAGAGAAGTATACTCATCCCGATGACATTTATTTCACTTATCAATTCGTTTCTTCGTTTGACATTAATGAAAACAACATCTTAAGGGCTGTTTATTCTCGTGCCAATCGTGGCCCGTTTGTAGTCGATACTTATGCAAACTTTGTGTGGCCAAGGGTGCACGATGACAATCCTTATGGCTATACTCCGACAGATGTTACCTGGTATGGTAACGACAACTTGAAGTTGCCAGTTATGGATATGGTCGAAATCGGATTCCGTAGCAAGCCTGTAAAGAATCTCATGATTGACATTGAAGCATTTTACACAAAAACTCAGGATTACAGTTACTTCCTTGCAGATACATTGCAGACAACTTTCAATTTCTTGACTCAGGCAAGCACTTATAATAAGATAAACATGCAGTATTACAATTTCGATCTTGTTACAAAGCAAAAAGGCATTACTGCAAGTGCAAACATGGTGATTGGTCCAAACTTGTCATTCAAGGTGTTTGGAACTTTGCAAGAAACCAAGGTTGAAAATTTCCACAATTGCTCATTGTGGGATGATATCGCCAATATGACAGAATCAGCTACCGGCAAGGTGTATTCCGATGCAGTCATACTCGGCACTTACCAGCAATGTGTCGCAAATGGACTTGACATTAATGATATGGTCATTGCAGGATATCTCACTGTTGAGCAGGCTCAACGTCTTGGCGAGATTGAGGCAAATGGGTACCAAAGCACTTATGTCGTAACAAACACGTCGATGGAGAATGGGCAGATTATCGACTCCACTACAATTGACACATATAATAAAAGTACCCCAACATTCTATGGCGGTGGTACAATTGATTATTCGCCAATGGAAAAACTGTTCATTTCATCTTCATTCTATTTCTACACCAAAAACGAACTCAGAAGCATATCGTATACTGAAGATAAGGCTGCCGGTGCAGAATGGATGTTTAAAAACGATCCGAAATTCATTCTTAACCTTAAGGTTGGTTACAAGTTCTATAAGGATAATGTTGTGTATGTAAATGCACGTAATCTATTGAATTCAGATAAACGGGAGGCTGGATATACTGATAAAATCAAAGGCCTGTATTTGGTTGGCTTGAATTTGAGATTTTAGAAAAATTACGCATACAGGTCTGTCCCAATTACTTATGATAGGTGTTTTTAGGGCCGAATATAAAAGTGCAACTTAAAAATGATTTTTTTAGATGTACAATGTATTAAAAAAATCATTATATTGGCTCTAATATTATTCAAATACGTCTAATTAACGTATATTTTTGTAAAAGAATTAGATAACCAAATTACTCATGGATATGAGAAAAATATTTATTTTATTGTTAGGCATTTTGGCGTTGCATAATGTAGCGACGGCTCAAGATGATAAATTTAAGGCATTGTTTGTTTATAATTTCACCAAACATGTCGAGTGGCCAAAAGAAAAGCAAACTGGCGATTTCTTGATTGGTGTTGTCGGTGATTCTCCAATTATTGAAGAATTAAAATCATTTACAGCCAAACGCACTGTCGGATCTCAACAAATAAAGGTTGAGAGGCTTGTTTCGTCTGATGATTACAGCAAGTGTAATATCATTGTGGTTCCTGCCAGAGCGTCATCGCAAGTTGAGGATGTAGTGGAAAAGGTCAAGGGTAAAGGTGTTTTGGTTGTTTCTGATAAAGAAGGCATGGCAAACACTTACTCTGGAATCAATTTCATTAAGATTGATGGGCAGCAGAATTTTGAGATTAGCAAGGCGCATATGGCAATGCAAGGCGTTACCCCGTCAAAGAGCCTTTTGTCTCTGGGCACGCCAATTGACTAATCGACTTTTTTCAAACAATAAACCAAAAACCTAACACAGTATTATGTTTAACAAATTTTCCGTTCTGTTACTGTCTGTGGCA
>CALABN010000139.1 GCA_937885735.1 uncultured Bacteroidota bacterium
ATCGCGCACATAGACGCTATCCAATTTTTGGTTGACGGTGGACGATGCACAATGCACGCAAATCCGTGGCGGGCAATATGACTATAGCCCGGTGGCATACCAAGACGGCGATTTATACTATTTGCGCCACTCGATGTGCGAGGCCAACGAGATCTACAGTTTCTGCAAAGAGAAAGGCATCCCCGTAGGGTTCAACATTGAAAGCGTGGCTATCCGCAAAGAGGAAATTGAGGCTTCGGTTGAATTGGTCAAGAGCGTCAAGTCCATAATGGGACGATAACGCCTAAAAAAAAAGCGAGATACAAGTTGAATCATTTTGCCTATATTATTAATACCTAATAAAATAAGCAATATACGAAGCACTTATTTCTCAAACTTGATTCGCGTAGATGCAAACTTGCGCAATCCTTCGTCACTCAGGCACTTGCAAACCTCATCGTAACTTGTGGCGTTGTCGATTATGGTGTCGAACATCTGCCAACGGTAGCCTGAAAGAAGTGACTCCTCAACCCAATACGAGAATTGAGTGTCGGGACTCAAATACTCCAACTTCTTCATTCGCAGATACATCGACAATCCGTCAGAAACGTCACGCCACGTATCGGCAAACGCATAGTCGTATTTTTCGGCAGGCATCTGCTTTTCAGCATATTCAAAGGCATCGCTACATACTATGCGCACCTTTTCGGGATGTTCAAACTGTGGCAGAATGTGAGTCTTGAACAACGCAATGACATCCTCCGACCGTTCAACAATGGTAATACTGTCCACATTTGGCTTCAAATGAACCAAATACGGATAATAACCCATTCCCAAACCGAAAGTCACGACTTTTCCGTGAGCCTCCTCAACAGCAAATCTTATGGTCTCGGTCTCGTTAGGTTTAATGGCCATCCACTCGTGGCCGTCCTCCATAACTGCTGGATAATTGAAATCGCAATCGAAAAAACCGATACGCTGAATCTCCTTGAAATCTGGGTCGAGAATCATCTCATCACAAACGAAAGCCTCGTAGGCGTTGTAATGCTCGTACTTGAGTTCCCAATTGGCAAACTTGACATTGGGAATGCGGATATTCTTGTAGTAAGGGTCCTCTGAATAAGCCTTGGCATCGAGTTTTGTCACCGAACGGCGGAAATAATCATTCAAGAGGATGCGGTCCTCTGGATTGTTTTCGGCATCCAGTCCGCAAAAACCTGTCAGCAAGGCAGTGTAAATGGCCTCATCGGGAAGGATACCGCCAGGATTCGACTCCTCCATAAGTTCCTTGGTTATGAGCCTTGGATTCTGATCGAGATAGTCGCAGAGCATCCACGCATAATCGTTGTTGCGCTGGCGGATGCGTATCAGTTCCTCAACTTTTGCCTTGTCGGTGTCGTTCAGTTTGGCGTTCATCCCGTTGCTTTTAGAAATTGAAAACCGCCGCCAAAATGAATCGGTAGTTATCTACATTATAATCAGACTTATAATAATATGCGTCCTTGTCCTCAACCTTTGCCCCATAGCAAGCGTTGGTGTACTCCACCTCGGCAAAGAAATTCAGATATTCGGTTGGATAGAAGCCCACACGAGGCTGAACGCGCCAAACATAGTCAATATCGAAACCACGTCCGAAAACCGTAGATTCGTAGTCAACCTTGTCGCCGAAATTGTTGTTGCAGCCATAGCCCACAAACAATCCTGGGCGGCAGACTCCCTTTGTACGGCTCAAGTCGGCCCATACGGTTGTTGTGCCCAAATTGGTGTAGCTATACTCATTGTCAGCATTCAACTTGCTTTCAACATAGCCACCCATAAGCCCCTGTTCAAACAGGTTGTCGCCGTAGATGCCTTGAAAACGGATGCTCACCTGCCCTGCATTCAGTTTGCCGAAAACAGAGAATGCCGTTGAACCTATTTTGGTGTCGGTCTTGTGTTGCCTGCCTTCGGCATCGGTGACGGACGTGCGAGGCTTCAGAAGCACGTAGTTGACCATTGCGCCCAAATACAGGTTTTCTCCGCGATAGACAATCAGTGCGTTGAGTTCAGGAACGCAACTGTTACGCAAATATGCAGTGCTTCCGCCTTCAGGACCAGTAGCCTTGTTGTCGAGTTGGAAAGATGCGATTCCATTAAGTTCCAGATTGCCAAAATATTGAGTATAACGAGCCTGGACATAGCGAGAGTACGGGTGGAACGGGATGCCCATATTCAACGGACGCGTGCCTGGCATAACCTCGTGGGCAACCATTGGGTGCCAATACTGACCGACAAGCAGGTTCGACTTTTCCCAACGCATATTAATATATGCGTGACGCAAGCGCAACATATTGATTCCACCATCGGTAGCACCAGTAAAATCGCCTTCCAGATAACTGGACACCTTTGCGCCCAAAGCATCAGGTGCATTGATTTTCATACCGATGCGTGCCGTAATGGCCAGCATATTGTTGCTTGCCGATGCGTTAACATCGTTGCCATCGGCATCAAGTTTCTTGGCTGCAGGATAGAACAGCATCTGCTCCTCGCGGGCACTCACCACCTCGCGGGTATCCATATAAAATTGCGGGTCGACAAAGCCACTCATCTTATACGACCAACCTTGCGACAATTTTGCGCTATCCAACTGTGCCGATGCATTTTGCATCAATATGCAAAGCAACGATGCTGAAATAATTTTTCTAAACATTGATTTATAGTCTTTTAACAATTTTAACACTAATTGATTTTCGGTGGCAAAGAAAATGAAAATGTTGAATAATAGATTATATATTTGGCATTATGCAGGAAATTGAACTACACCCGTTGATTCCGTTTCTGCCACAAAACGCAAGAATACTGATGCTTGGCAGTTTTCCGCCACAAAAAAACAGGTGGTCGATAGATTTCTTTTACCCTAATTTCCAGAACGATATGTGGCGAATAATGGGATTGGTTTTCTATTCCGACAAGAATCATTTTATAAATATGGAAGAGCGCAAGTTCGACTATCGGACAATTGTCGAATTCTGCACCAACAAGGGCATAGCCATATTTGACACGGCATCGGCAGTACGCAGGCTGAACAACAATGCGTCGGACAAGTTTCTTGAGATTGTCACTCCTACCGACATTTCGGCCTTGCTCGGGAAAATCCCGCAATGCACCACCATAGTGACCACAGGCGAAAAAGCCACCAGCACCATTGTAGAACGGCACGGCTGTGAGATGCCCAAAGTGGAGCAATCGGTGAAACTGACAATTGACGGCAAGGATTACGATTTTTTCAGAATGCCGTCATCGTCAAGGGCCTACCCTTTGGCACTCGACAAAAAGGCATCGACATACAAGAGTATGTTTGACAAGGTGTTTTGAAAAGAATCAGGCAAACGTCTATTTTTTCACTGGGAAACCGAATTTTACATTTTTTCATTATCACTGACAATCAGCACAATTGGATATCAATCCAAAAAAACAATGATATTATTCATCTAAAAAAGAATTGCAGAAAGGCACATTTTATTTCGGCAGACAAATTGAGTAATTATATTTGCCATCGATTTGCTGAAGGACCTCCAAAATCCGAAAGCAAACGGATGAGTTTTAGTAACTATTTAAGAAACAATATGATTCTCACCATTTTCAAATTGCTCGGTTGCCTTGCACTCCTTATGTTCGGAATGAAGACAATGAGCGAGGGCCTGCAGAAACTCACAGGCGGACACTTACGCAACGTGCTTGGCACAATGACAAAAAACCGTGTGACAGGCTTGCTGACAGGTACGTTCATCACAGCCGCCGTCCAGTCGTCAACGGCTACAACAGTCCTTACCGTTAGTTTTGTAAATGCTGGCTTGCTGACTTTGACGCAAGCCATTTCTGTTATTATGGGCGCCAACATAGGCACGACGGCAACCGCGTGGCTAATGACAATCTTCGGGTTTAAGTTCGATATGACAACCGTTGTCTATCCGCTTTTTGCAGTAGGCATCGTGCTGACATTTATGAAAAAGAACAGCACGAAATCGTTTGGCGAGTTTGTTTTCGGATTTGCATTCATGTTTCTAGGCCTGACAACGTTGCGAGCAAACGCCATTGAAATGGATCTTTCGCACAACGAATCAGTCATCAACTTTTTTGCTTCGTGCGGACACTGGGGATTCTTCACCACACTGCTGTTCCTGTTGCTTGGCAGCATACTTACAATGTGCGTACAGTCGTCGGCCGCCATTATGGCCATAACACTGATTCTTTGCTCAAGTGGCGTATTGCCAATTTATCAAGGCATTGCGCTGGTTATGGGCGAGAATATTGGCACAACGGTAACATCGAACATTGCCGCCTTGAGTGCAAGCACACAAGCCCGACGCGCCGCTTTGGCACACCTGTTTTTCAACCTGTTTGGAGTCATTTGGGTACTGACATTGTTCCACCCGTTTGTAAATATGGTATGCAACATAGTCGGCTACGACCCGAATTACATTCCACAAACCGAGGCCGAGATTGAACAAGCATCGATAAGCGTGACATACGCACTTTCTGGCTTCCACACCGCATTCAACCTATGCAACGTAATGATTCTCATCTGGTTTATCAAGCCTCTCGAGAAACTAATCTGCCGAATAATCAAGACCAAGGAAGACGACGACAACATAGGTCTCCGCTTTATCACTGGCGGAATGATGTCAACATCGGAACTGTCTATTCTTGAAGCACGCAAGGAAATCAACCTGTATGCCGAACGCTCACTCAAGATGTTCGGTTTTGTAAAATGCCTTCTGCATATGGAAGACGTGAACGAGTTCACGAAACTGTACTCTAGAATCGAGAAATACGAAGGCATCAGCGACAATATGGAAATTGAGATTGCCAATTACCTGAACAATGTGGCTGAAGGCCGATTGAGTCCCGAAGGCAAGTCGACTGTAAGGTCGATGCTCCGCGAGATTTCCGAAATTGAGAGCATCTGCGACAGCAACTACAACATCAGCCGCGTCATTAAGCACAAGTTCGACTCAAAGGAAGATTTCACCAAAGAGCAATACGACCACATCGAGCATATGTTTGAATTGGCAGAGAAGGCTCTAAATCAAATGATTAACTTAATAGAAGACACTGAATCGAAAGTCCTTCCAATTGAATCGCTCAACATTGAAAACGAGATAAACACCTATCGTTCACGCTTGAAGGAAAACAACCTGTTCGACATCAACGACAAAAAGTACGATTACCAAATGGGTGTTCACTATATGGACATCATTGGCGACTGCGAGAAACTTGGCGACTACGTCATAAATGTTGTAGAGGCTCACGCTCAAGTACGATTGACTGTGTAACTCAACAAAACACCACACAAAAAAAGCCAACCTTGAGGTTGGCTTTTTTTATTTCTACAAGTCATACAATTCTACTTTTTCTGCTTCTGCCATTCGGTTGCCACAAGGCAGAGTTCGTTGTACCAATCCTCGCCATACTTGCGGATTAGCGGTTCCTTCAGGAACTTGTACACAGGCACGCCCAAACGCTCGCCCTTCTCTCGGGCTTCAAGACATTGCGGTATCATCTCGTAATTGACGAAATCCATATCGCCATTATTCTTAATGCGAATTGGATACAAATGGCACGAAATAGGCTTTTGGAAATCCACCTCGCCGTCCTTCCAGGCCATTTCTATGGCGCACTTCACAATTCCGCCATCAACCACCGAATATGCACAAGGTCCATTGTCAACCAAAGTTGTGACCTTCTCGCCATCTACATCAAAATACCACTTACCCTGTTTTTCGACTGTCGCAACCGCCTCTGGTGTCAGGCGAGGCTTGATAGTTTCAAAAATGTCTTCAAGGATTTCCGCCTCTTCGTCGGTAAGAGGTGCGCCAGCATCGCCAGACACACAGCAACAGCCCTTGCAGGCAGTCAGATTGCAGAAAAACCTTTTCTCTATAACATCAAGAGACACGAGTTTGCCATCTATTTCGAACATAAGCGTCTATTTTGGTGGCGAAAATATAAATTTTTATAGTGCGGTTTGTAGAAGTGGCATTGTAAAGTTGAAGGCTGAAAGGTGAAGGTTGAGAAGTGAATTGTGAATTATCAATTGAAAAAAAGGCATCCCTTTCGGAAATGCCTTTCAATGAATGACCGATATGCTATTTTTTATTCTTTGTAGTGACTATTACCACACCTACATCATCCTTGCCGGAATATTTCTTGGCTTCAGAACCATTAAGTATCTCCATACTGACAATGTCTTTTGGTGATATTTTTTGGGCTTCTTCCGACGACATCTTCACGCCGTCAACCACAAACATCACATCTGTAACGCCCGCATTCGGATCGGTACGTACCATAAAACTTGGTGTGTTACCAGCAACCGACGACACACTTATGTCACTCATTTTGCCAGAACCGACGACAACAACATCGCCGGTACTTGGTACAGTCGATATCATATGGGCACGCACCACCTTCTTTTCAATCGGGCATGTGTCAATGAAATAAGACTTTATAGTCTTGCCATTCAATTGTGAGCCATCAAAGTTTGGCACTTGTTTTGCGTTAATATAATATACGTCCACGGTATCGGACTTCACTGTCCTTGCTTCGGCACTGACTGCCACTGCGCAGATTGCTGCAATAAGAAATGTTTTCATAATCTTTAAAAATTAAATTAATATTAATTGCCCCATGCAAAAAGAGTGGTTCCGCCGTTACTTCCATCCACAGCCATGATGTATGTGTTCGAACTGCCATCCTTCATTTTTGCGGTGATTATCACGGTTTTACCATTCGGTTTTGCTGTTACTGATTCTATGTTATCATAATCGATGCTCATGACAGCATTCAAGGCATCGGCTATTTCAAGTGTTGTAATGCTAGTCTCTACTTCTTCCTGGACTTCAGTTGTAGGTCGCAACACAAAAAACAAAGTCACAACTGCGGCAGCGGCCACAAATTCAGCCAAATGCCGATGCCAGTGCAAATGGCGTTCCTTGCCAGCCATTGACACCATACGGTCATATTCCGCTGTGTCTTCGTCAGACAAGTTGACATTCAGATTGTGCGATGCCGATATCAATTGGGCGAATGCCTTCTCGTCGTCGTCAGGGTTGTGAGTGGCGTAAAATTCAGCGAGGGCCACTTCTTCCGAAACGCTGGTTTCGGCATTCAAATAGCGTTCAATCAGCCTATTGCGGTAATCTTTATCTTTCAAATCCATCATAATTGTCTCTTTAATAGTTCCAACATTTGCTTTCGTGCCACTGAAATCGAAGTTTTTATGCTCGACTTTGGGGTTCCTGTCATCGAGGCTATCTCGTCAAGTGAAAGGCCTTCTTCGTTTCTCAACTTCAGATACTTGCGTTGTGTGTCAGTCAAGTTGCCGTAAAGCGATTCTGCAATGGCCTTTGTATCAGCGTCGTCAACAATGGACGAGGCCAACGCCCCGCCTACAAAATCATAGTCTGTCATTGACTGTGTCTTGATTTTGTTCCTGCGGAAATGTGCCACGCAGTTGTTCTTTGCAATCTTGACGGCCAATGCCTCGGCATCACGAATCGGGTATCCGTCTTCCGACAACCGCCAAAGTGTCACGAGCGACTCCTGCACCACATCCTCGGCTTCGTCAATCAGCCCGCAAGCCTCACTGAAACGTTTGGCTATCGTCAGCAGTTTCGGTCTTATCCTGTTCGATATTATTTCAAAACTCTCCATTTTTATCGTTTCTACACACAAGTAGCAAAAACGGCTCGAAAGTTAATTTTAAAACGCACTTTTTTTGATTTTTTCAAAACGGCGGCACAACCAACAAACGCAAATATTTATCTAACAATAAAATAAACCCAAACATATCAAAAAAACATACACCACCAGTTTTGTTTTTTTCAAAAACAAGGCTTGCGAAATATTGATATAATTGAACGCATTATCGATTTTAAACTATATTTACACGGAAAAAACAAACAAAAACACATTAATATAAAATGCCTGTAATTGATTATTTGGAGAGAAACGCCAAGTTGTATCCTAACGAGGTAGCCTTGGTGGAACTGAATCCTGAAGAGAAAGACAAACGCCGTCTCACATGGAAAGAATATGACCTTATTGAATCCAACAAATTTGCACCATACCGACGTGAAATAACATGGAGCGTGTTTGACGAGAAAGCCAACCGCTTTGCGAATATGCTTATCGGCCGTGGCGTGAAGAAAGGCGACAAGGTTGCCATACTTATGTACAACTGCCTCGAATGGTTGCCAATATATTTCGGCATCCTGAAAACCGGGGCAATTGCCGTTCCGTTCAATTTCCGCTACGACGCAAGCGAGATATTGTATTGCGTTGAGTTGGCCGAAGTGGACGTGCTGGTATTCGGAATCGAATTTATCGGCCGTTTGGAACAAAACGCCGAGCGTTTGAGCAAAGGACGTATGTTAATATATGTAGGTGACAACTGTCCAAACTTTGCCGAGAGCTACCGCGAACTTGTGGCCGACTGCCCAAGCACATCGCCCGACATAAACATCACCGATGATGATTTCGGTGCAATTTATTTCTCATCAGGAACGACTGGTTTCCCGAAAGCGATTCTGCACAAGCACTTGAGTTTGACTCAAGCCGCCGAAATGGAGCAAAAGCACCACGCAACCAGCCGCGACGACAATTTCCTTTGCATACCGCCACTCTACCACACTGGCGCCAAATTCCACTGGATGGGCTCGTTGGTGGCAGGCAGCAAGGCTGTGTTGTTGAAAGGCGCAAAACCTGAAACAATATTGTCGGCAGTATCAAGCGAACGCTGCACCATAGTATGGTTGCTGGTTCCATGGGCACAAGACATTTTGGATTGTCTGGACGCAGGCACACTATAGATTGACGATTT
>CALABN010000140.1 GCA_937885735.1 uncultured Bacteroidota bacterium
TTTGAATGCGGTACGAATAGTTGTTGAAAATGTTTAGGCCCATACCTGCCACTATTGCATCACGCATAGTGTTCTGCTGATAAAGGAATCCAGGATTCGTTCCTGGTTCCACATCATACCAGCAGCCCCACTCGTCGAAAATGATGCCGACCTCGTTGTTAGGGTCATACTTGTCCATAATGGCTATGTGTATCTTAAGAAGGCTGTCCATAGCCCAAGCCTCTTTCACTGTCGAGAACCACATATCTTCCTTGAAGTCGGTTGCCGAACCCTTTGAACCTACCCAGGTCATAATTGGCAATGTGTACTTGTGAAGCGACAGGCCTTGTGTGATGCTGTGCTGTTTTTCAGTCTTTTTCATCAGCACCTCTGTCCAGTTAGGGTCGTCGGCACTGGCACCGCAAGCAATGCGATAAGGCGCTCCACCACAGAATGTCGCGTAACGGCGATAAACATCGGCATAATATTCAGGCTCCATATTTCCGCCACAACCCCAGTTCTCGTTACCTATGCCGAAATACTTCACGTTCCAAGGGTCTTCCCTGCCGTTTTGTTTGCGCAACTGTGTCATCGGGCTTTCGTTCGACGAAGTTATGTACTCAACCCACTCTGCAGCCTCACGCACCTCGCCAGAGCCTACATTCAGGTTGACATACGCATCACAGCCAAGCAACTCGCAGAAATCGAGGAATTCGTGCGTGCCGAAACTGTTGTCTTCAGTCACGCCACCCCAGTTGGTGTTGATTATTGAAGGTCGGTTCTCTTTAGGGCCGATGCCGTCTTTCCAGTGATAGGTATCTGCAAAGCAGCCGCCTGGCCAACGCAATACAGGAATCTTCAGTTCCTTCAGAGCCTCAACCACATCGTTGCGGTAACCGTTGGTATTAGGAATCTTTGAATCGGTTCCAACATAGATGCCACCATATATGCAACGTCCAAGGTGTTCGGCAAAATGTCCGTAAATATCCTTACTAATCGTTTGCTCCGCCTTGTCGGGGTGCAAGGTGATTTTGTTTTGTGCCGACAACGAAACCGAGATTGACACCAGTCCCAATGTGGCATAGAACTTCAAGTTTTTCATTTTCTTTAGTTTTATGGTTATTCAAATATAGAATCGCCAAATGCAAAATGGCATTTGAGTAATTCAAAAGTAAGGAAAATGAGCAGAAAAACAACAGAAAGTTTCCTGCCATTACATAAAACCGACCCATTCCGGACCATTTTCATCCATCACAAGAAGCAAACAATCCATTTGACACAATTGTAATTTATTGATATTTTGTTCATTACCAGCAACTACACATTTTTTATTAAAAAAAACGACAATAAGGTTGACAAATTCAACTTTTTTCTACCTTTGCACCGCTGACTCGCTAGCTCAGCTGGTAGAGCAACAGACTCTTAATCTGTGGGTCCAGGGTTCGATCCC
>CALABN010000141.1 GCA_937885735.1 uncultured Bacteroidota bacterium
AAGGGCGTCCTTGTAAGTGGTCTTTACCGACACACTGTCCATAACGGCGTCGAAAGCCACTCCCGACAAGGCCTTTTGCTCGTCGAGCGGAATGCCCAACTTGTCAAAAGTCTTTTTAAGCTCGGGGTCTATCTCCTTGCTGTCAGGCTTGACATTCTGTTTTGGTGCCGAATAGTATATAATGTCCTGATAGTCAATTTCTGGTATGTCAAGATGCGCCCACGTGGGCATTTTTTGCGTCAGCCAATGACGATAAGCCTTCAGACGGAACTCAAGCAGCCATTCGGGCTCACCCTTCTTTTCGGATATCAGACGTACAATATCCTCATTGAGGCCTTTGGCAATGGTGTCGTGCTCAATGTCCGAAACAAAACCGTACTTGTACTCGCTGTCGGTTACCTCGCTTAATATGTTGTTGGCATCCATTTTTTTAAAGTTGAGACATTCTTATTTTCTCTTTCCTACAATATTATAAACCTCATTGTCAGACCTTACGGAAATAATCAAAATGTACATTTCGTGAGTTTGCTGATCCTCTATCAATTTGTAAACCACACGTATTCCAATGTCACGGAACTTGATTTTCAGCAAGCCTGAAAGATTGTTTCCTCCTTTGTTCCCTAACGGTTTTCCATAACCACCCTCGCTTTGTGGTTTCGGGTTTGCCGAAACTTTAAGAATGCCTTTCAGGACAATCTTTTTTACTGAACCGTCAAGTCGGCTCAATTCTTCGTAAGCTAAAGGGTGATATTTAATGGTCCACTCCATTACTCAATATCCACTTCTACATCATTTAAATCCGCATCAGTAAGACCTTCTCTTTTCATAACCTCATCGTGCGTGAGACTGTCTGCCTTTCCCGAAAGACGGCTATGAGCCTCCGCCAAAAGAATGGCGTTTTCGTATTCCTCCATCAGTTTTTGATAATCCTTTGGGCTCATCAACACGCACTCGGGCACGTTGTTTTTCACCACTATCCTGACACCCGACTTCTTTACGTCGGAAAATATCTGATTCGCCTTGCCCTTGTTGAAACAACTTATCGGAACAATGGAATCAAGAACATTGATTGAGTTTAGTGTATTCATAGCCTTCAACTGACATTGTAATATTTGTCGATAAATTTATCGACAAATATATATGTTTTTTTGATGTAATTGTCAATCGACTTTAACACCATTTATGTAATCAAACACTGAAAATGCACGACTATTATCAAAAATAGCTTTCGAATACATTATTCAACAAACTTGACAGTCTGCATAATTGCCTCAACCTGACGCATATAGTTGCGCTTGTCCTTCTTGCCTGCATAAACGTAGCCATCGACAGTTACAATGCGTCCGCGACTCTCATCGTACTGCGTAAGGCTGACAAATGGGCCACCCATAAAGTCGCCACGTGTCTCCCACAAGCCACGCAGCTCGGCGGTGTATTTGCCGCGAAGGTTGTACGCACCGAATGTAGTCACATCATCGTACATCACTGTTGTCATATAAGAGCCTTCGCGTGGGCCTCCCACATAGTTCCTGCACATTTGGTTGCGCGTTTCAATCAAACGGTCGCGGGTAAACGCAAGAGTGTCGGTGTAGTCGTAGTAATATACAAAGATGCCCTGGCTGATTTCAGGCGTCTCGTGCGATATCCAGACAAAATTGTTGGTGTCCATATCGAAGGTGTAGCCCTTTGGAATGGTCAGGTTAATTCCGCACGACTTTTCAAGTTTTGCCTGCACCTCACGGTCAGGGAATTTAGAGTAGTTCAGCACAATGCGGTCCTGTTCGGCCTTAAGGATTATGCCAACCAGCTTTTCACGGTTGTCTGACACCAATTGGTCAAACACCTTGGCACTTGGCGCGGTAATCTTGACAACAGTCTGTGGCCTGGCCCAAATGTCGTGAGCCACTTTTATGCTTGGCGCGCTGTCTGCAACAATCTTGCACTCGACAATGTTGCGGTGGCGTTGGAATATTTCAGAGAAGGCGCTATTAGGGATATGCACCAAATCAAACATAGGTTCGCTCTGTGGCAAGCCAGGCACATCCTCGCAGAAAATGTTCAGCAAGGTGTCGACAGACGATTTCCAAACCTCATCTTCAATCACCAATACAACCTCACCTGCAGCACCTGATATTTCGGGCAACATTTGTTCACGAACCTTTTCCTTGCACGACGTGAGCACTGTGGCAGCGAACATTGTCGCAAGTAACAGACAATTTGTTGTTTTCATAAGCATATAGTTTTTGAAATAGTAATCATTCTCCCCTTTTGTCATTTTATATCTAAAAATCCACGCCGAAAAGACATTTTCTTCATTCATTTATTCAGCCACACATAGTTTTATTTTACTTCAACAATTTTCTGGCATATTCAATCACTTGCCCCACCAATTTCTCAGTTGGCTCAACATAGGGCAACACGTCATCTTTGGTCAATCCGTAGGTGTCGTCATAATCGCCTGTTTGCCGCATTGTGAACAATGCGTGATATAATCGGCCTATTTCAGCAGGGAAAATGCATGTTTTAATAAACCGCATACCGAAAAGATGTATTACTCCACTATGAGTTTGCGCCACATCGCCGTTGGCTATAAGCAACGCCGAAACCGCATTGTAGGCGGCATAGTAAAGACGGTTTGCAATTGTTTCCCAATATTCCAACTCCATAATACCTTTAGCCTGCTCAAGGGCACGAATGGCTTTGTCAATACGAAACTCAACAACTGCGCGACGCTCTTCATCTGACATACTCATAGGGCAACCCCCTCTCTCATCACGTTCTTGTAAAATGGTGTAAACCTTTTTGATTCCCAATCTTTTATAGTATACATAATGGGGTTTATCATCTCATCTATCTGCCATCCAAATTCTCGAATGGGGTATGAAATATTGCCCATATCGTCTGGTGTAATTCGGTCCTTGTCAAGCAAGACAAGTACGTCCCAATCGCTATTGCTACGGGCATCGCCACGTGCTCGAGACCCGAATAAAATGACGCGCGGCTTATATGGGGCAGCCTTATGCAGCACTTTTTCAATGCCACTGGCAATAATACTTCTGTGTGCGATTTCTGGCTGAACCATATTGTATTTATTAAACCGACTTAAAGTTACTAAAAATCTTAATTGTTCTCCTTTATATGCTTTTCAAGCCTTTTGCCTTTCGGTGTCAATCGTCCAACTTCAATACAGCCAGGAACGCCTTTTGCGGAACCTCAACCGTACCAATCTGGCGCATACGCTTCTTTCCTTCCTTTTGTTTCTCAAGCAGTTTACGCTTACGCGAAACGTCGCCACCATAACACTTGGCAGTCACATCCTTGCGGACGGCCTTCACAGTCTCGCGGGCAATGATCTTGGAACCGATGGCAGCCTGGATGGCGATTTCAAACTGCTGACGCGGAATCAACTCCTTGAGTTTTTCACAAATACGACGGCCGAAAGCGTAGGCGTTGTCCGCATGAATCAAGGCAGACAAGGCATCCACGGAATCGCCATTGAGCAGAATGTCCAACTTGACCAATTTAGCCGGCTTGAAATCGGTGATATGATAGTCAAAGGAAGCATATCCTTTGGAGATGCTCTTGAGTTTGTCGTAAAAATCGAAAACGATCTCACCTAACGGCATATCGAAGGTGAGTTCTACACGGTTGGCGGCCACGTACTGTTGATTGACGAGGATGCCGCGCTTGTCGATGCAGAGCTTCATAATGGAACCGATGTAGTCGTCCTTGGTAATGATTTGTGCGCGGATATAGGGTTCTTCCACGTGGTCGATTTCCGTAGGCTCAGGCATTCCCGAAGGGTTATAAACGTCAATCCACTGCTTTTTAGTAGTCTGGACCTTATAAGAGACGTTCGGCACCGTGGCAATGACATCCTGGTCGAACTCACGGTCGAGGCGTTCCTCTACGATTTCCATATGCAGCAGTCCGAGGAAGCCGCAGCGGAAACCGAAACCGAGTGCGACCGAACTTTCGGGCTCGAAGGACAGGGAAGCGTCGTTCAGCTGAAGTTTTTCGAGCGCATCTCTGAGGTCGGGGAACTTGCTTCCGTCCTCGGTGTAGATACCGCAGTAGACCATGGGACGCGCGGGGCGGTAACCGGGAAGAGCCTCCGCACAGGGATTTGCCGCGGTGGTAACGGTGTCGCCGACCTGCGTGTCGGCAACGTTTTTAATGGATGCCGTGAAGTAGCCGACGTCGCCCGCGCAAAGCTCGTCGCAGGGCTCAAGACCGATGGGTCTCATGTGCCCGACCTCGAGCACGCTGTACTTTGCGCCCGTGGATTTTAAAAGCACCTCGGTGCCTTTTTTAATCTTACCGTCGAAAAGACGCATGAATACGATAACGCCGCGGTAGCTGTCGTACTGGCTGTCGAAAACAAGAGCCTTTAAAGGGGCATCCGCGTCACCTGCCGGTGCAGGTACGTTGTTTACAATGTCCTCCAGAACGGACTCAATGTTTATGCCGTTCTTGGCGCTTATCTCGGGAGCGTCCATGGCCAGCAGACCGATGATATCCTCAATCTCCTGCTTAACGCGCTGTGGGTCAGCGGCAGGCAGGTCAATCTTGTTGATGACAGGGAGGATTTCGAGGTTTGCGTCAAGGGCGAGATAGGTGTTGGCAAGAGTCTGCGCCTCAACGCCCTGCGATGCGTCCACAACAAGCACAGCGCCCTCGCATGCGGCAAGGGAGCGCGATACCTCGTAGTTGAAGTCAACGTGTCCCGGGGTGTCGATGAGGTTGAGAACGTAGGTCTCACCGTCGGCAGCCTTGTAGCTGAGACCGACGGCACGCGCCTTTATGGTGATGCCGCGCTCACGCTCAAGCTCCATATTGTCGAGGATCTGATCCTCCATGATGCGCTGTTCGACGGCACCGCAGCTTTCGATAAGCCTGTCGGACAGCGTGGATTTGCCGTGGTCGATATGTGCAATGATGGAAAAATTCCTGATATGCTCCTTGTCGATCATCCCAATTCCTCCAAAGCGGCCTCAGCCTTGTTGGCAAGAGCGCGAAGCTCGCTGATAAAGACTTTAGCAACGTCGGCGCCGCGGTCACTCCCGTCAGGCGCGGCAGAGCGCCCGAGAAGGTAATCCGCCGTTACATTATAATAGTCGCAGACGCGGCACACAAAGTCGAGTCCCGGCTCTCTGGCGCCGTTTTCGTAGTGGCTTAAAAGTGCCTGACTTATTTTGAGGTCTGCCGCCGTTTTGCGCTGGCTCAGACCGCTCAGGCGCCGAAGCTCGGACAGCTTCTGCGCAAAGATAGTATGATTATCCATTTTAGTTCTCCGAAACAGTGATTACAGTTTGTATATTATATACGCCGCAGGCCGCTTTGTAAATAGTTTAACGCAGTTTTTTC
>CALABN010000142.1 GCA_937885735.1 uncultured Bacteroidota bacterium
GTGGTAGCGGCGGGTGTAGAGCAGAATAATGTTGTCCATTCCGTCAAGATTGTATGCAGGGTGTGCCGAGTCGACGCTTTGCAGGCCAGTTACAGCCTTGCCGTTGTCAAATTCGGCAACGTAGCGCAGTTTCTTGCCTTCGGCGGCAGTCTTTGCACGCAAATCTTCAATCTTGGCATCGTTCTTTTTCAAGTTGGCCAGCAGTTGGTCGAAGTTTTCAGCCTTGAGTTCGTTTTCAGGAATGATGTCGTTCTTCAGAACGTCGTCAAGTTCAAGCATGTTGCCGCCTACACGCGCAAGGATGAGAATCTTGCGGCGAACGTCAAGCCCGCTCAGGTCGATGGCCGGATCAGGTTCGGTGAGGCCTTTTTCGCGTGCCTGAATGACGGCTTGCGAGAATGGTATGTCCTTGCTGATGGTGTTGAATATGTAGTTGAGGCTGCCAGAAAGCACGGCCTGTATTTTCAGAATCTTGTCGCCTGAAGCAACCAGGTCTTCAATGGTTTTAAGCACAGGAAGTCCTGCGGCGACGTTGGTCTCGTGCAGGAATTTCACTCCGTAAGCCTTCACTTCTTTGCGGAAGTTGAGGAATGTCTCGAGTGGCGATGATGCCATAATCTTGTTTGATGCCACAATAGGGATGCTCAGTTGAGCGATTGTGCTGTACATTTTTGGCAGTTCGTACGAAGCCGTATTGTCGATGAAGATGCTGTTTCGCAGATTGAGTTTCTTTATCTCTTCAACGTATGCCTGCAAGTCGGCTTTTGTCTCGCTGTTGGCAAGTTGGTCGCGCCAGTTGTCAAGGCAGATGCCTTTGCGGTTGAAAATCATCTTCTTCGAGTTCGATATTCCAACAACTCGAATGTCGATGCCGTATTCGTTTTTCAGGAAATCAGATTGTTCGTGCAGTTGCTCTATCATAGTTCCGCCTACTGTTCCTACGCCAACCATAAACAGGTGTACGCGGCGGTATTTCGACAGGAAGAATCCGTCGTGCAGTGCGTTAAGAGCCTTGGCAACTTCCTTTTCCTTTATTACTATTGATATGTTGCGTTCAGTTGCACCTTGCGCAATGGCGCGGATGTTGATTCCGTTCTCGCCAAGCAGGCGGAAGGCCTTGCCTGCAATGCCAACCTGTTCGCGCATGCGGTCGCCTACAACGGCAATAATTGCCAAGCCGTTTTCAACTTCAATGTTGTGAACGGTCTTGCGTTCAATCTCGTTGGCGAATTCCTGGTTTAGTTTTCCGCAGGCCTTTTCGGCGTCGTTAGTGTAGATGCCTACGCAGATGGTATGCTCGCTCGACGATTGTGTGATGAACAGCACGTTTACGTTTTCGCTGCCGAGCGCCTTGAATGCTCTCATTGCAACTCCCGGAACGCCAATCATTCCGCTGCCCGATACGGTAATCAGTGAGATGTCGCCAATTGACGAGAATCCTTTTATTGTTGCGTCGCCGTGGTTCGGATTGTCGCAGATGATAGTGCCTTCGTCTTCAGGTGCGTATGAATTTTTGATGCCGATAGGGATTTTCTTCTCGAGCGCAGGCTGAATGGTAGGCGGATAGATGACTTTCGCACCAAAGTACGACAATTCCATTGCCTCTTCGTAACTCATTGATTTGATAGGGTATGCTGCCGAAACAATGTTTGGCGCCGCAGTTAGCATTCCGCTAACATCAGTCCATATGTCGATGAGTGAAGCATTCAGGTAATTGCCGAGCAGGGCGGCTGTGTAGTCAGAACCGCCACGTCCGAGTGTTGAAGCCTCACCTTCGTAAGTGCTCGATATGAATCCTGGAACAATTGCTATTCCTTTGAATCCCTTGAATGCGTTTTGGACCTTTTGCTCTGAAAGCGAGTGGTCAACATTGCCTTGCAGATAGTTCTTGTCGGTTATGATGATGTTGCGTGAGTCAACAAGGATGTTCTTCTTGCCAAGGTTGTTGAGTGATGCGCTAATCAGTGTTGACGACATGCGTTCGCCCATACTCAGGATTTTAGCCTTTGTACGGTCGGAGCATTCGTCGAGGAACTTGATGCTTTGGCAAATCTTGTTGATTTCCGAGCAGCGATCTTTGATGAATTCCTCCATTGCGCTTTTTTCTCCGTCGGCAACTAGTTCGTCGATTATTTCCAAGTGGCGTTTTCTTATCTGGTCGATAAATTCAGTGTATTGCTCTGAACCTTCGAGTGCCGATTTTGCACTGTTTTCCAATAGGTTGGTAATGCCTTGAAGTGCCGAAACCACAACAATGATTTGGTCTTGGGCCTTGTATCGGTCTATTATTTTTGCTAATTGTTCAATACGTTCGGCGTTGGCTACTGATGAGCCGCCAAATTTCAATATCTGCATAATTCAATGATTTTTTTTGATTGATAAATAAATGTTAACATCCAGAAAACTACTTATTAGCACATTCGACCCCCCCAGGGGGTTGTGGTTGTAGTGAATGTAATGCAGGCAATTGTGCACCCGTTTGTTGGTGCGCTTGATGTTGTGTTGCCCATATTTCTGATGTTCAGGATTAACATTTATCCGTTTTTTTACAATAGCGCAAAAGTAGAACTAATATTCAGAAAATGAAAGTCGGAAATGTGTTTGTGGCTTATTTTGAAGGAAAAATATCCGTTTTTTTTCGCAAAGCGGATTTTGTGCGCCTGCTCAATTCCTGATTTTGGTGTACCGCGTCTTTGAAATATGGGTGCAAAGCCTTGCCACTGGCGGGTTTCAGACGTTGCGCCTATCTTTTCAGAAAGTTGACGATTGACTTTTCGGTTTCCTCGCGTTGCGCGCCCAAGAGGTCGGTGTGGCCGGCATTGCGAATGGTTACGGCTTTTGAATTGCGGAATACTGCCTGCAACTGTTTCCTTGTTGTTTCGGTTGGTGCCACAATGTCGAGGTCGCCACAGATGATAAGGGTAGGTATGTCGTTTGGCTGTGTTTGCGGTGATTCTGTCACGGACTGACTGGCGCTGTTGAACCAGTTGTTTGCCGATTTTGCCATTGGCTCGTATCCGTTTGGCGTGGTTGGCTCACTGTTGTGAATGGTGTGGTTGCCAGACTTTTTGGCAATGATGTCGCCAAGCGCTATCTTGCTTGAGAAACTGGCAAGAAATGCGTCAATCGATTTTTGCAGGGAAATGCTGTCGTTGTCCTGGCTTGCTAATTTCATCAGTTCCCGAATGCCGTCAATGGAATACAGTTTAGTGTATGAGTAAAGCAGAAATTGCTCGCTGTTTGCGCCAAACGCATCTTTTTGGTCTATTATCCTCTTGATGATGAACTCGTTGTCGGGTGCGAGCAACTTGTTTATCTGTCTGTCGAGGTTGGCTATGTCGGCTGTGTGAATCTCGAAATCGTAGAGCAGGCGAGGTGCTATGATTACGTTTCGGGCAATGTGTCCAGGGAAGCGCTGTGCGTACATTTGCACCAGCATTGTTCCGTAACTGAAGGCCACTACGTGAAATTTGTCAATTTCCAAGGCCACCCGCACGTCTTCAATGTCGTTGACTACTTCTGTGATTGAATATCCCTGGATGTCAATAAGTTGATTGGACCAATTGTCGGCGCAGGAATCTATGGCCAGTTGGTATGAATCTGCATTGTGGCCGTTGCCCATATTCTTTACGGCATTCAGCAGGCAAGGACAGTCGAGGCGGGTGTTGCCGTCAACGCCACGGTAGCCAATCATCACTAACGGATTCTGGCGGACAATCTGCTCAAAGAACATTGTGTTGGCAAGGTTGCTTTCGCCAGGCCCGCCACCAAGTACAAACACTGGCAGTCCGTTTGCGCCTTCCTGTGTCGGGTTTACGTAGATTATCGGAATGCCAATCTGTTTAGACGATGATTGCCCGTTGCGCCTCTCTTTGGCTATCAGCGTGCCGAATCGCGCATCGCAATTGTTGTGTATGCCGTCTTTCCAGATAATCTCGCCCAGTTGCCCCGCGACTACCTTCTTTGATGCCGAATTGTATATTTGGGCATTTGCCGTAAGGGCAAAAAAAAGACACATTGCAATGCCAAATGATTGTTTTGCAATGTGTCTCATAATATTTTGTTTAAGATTTATTCGTACGGTATTATCTCGAATGGAATTTCAACAATGTCGCTATATGATTCGCCAGCCTCTGCCATATCCTCGTCGTCTTCAATGTACAGCCAGTTGACTTTTATCTTCTTGCCTGTCTCGTTGACTTTTGAGAAATGTTCCAATACGTCGAGAATTTGTTTCGAAGACGCTGAATTGAAATATTCCATTTTGAATTCAATAATTGTCTCGTCTATAGGATTTTTAGCATATTCTTCAATCCAATCAAGTATTGGAAGGTAAAATTCCTTGACGTCTTCAGGCAATGATTTGCCAGAAAATTTGAATTCGCCTGTTGATGGGTCCAAAATAACTTCAGGACAATCGTCTGTTCCTGTTAATCGGATAGGTTCCATAAATGTTTATCTTGATTTTTCAATTTGCAAAATTAGTAATAAAATTAAATACTCTGCTTTTTGTTGCCCATTTTATTGTTTTTTTTGTTCACAATGGGTGTTGATATTCAGTGCCCGAACTCGTTGCAACAATGACGGATGCGAGTATTTGAACCAGACATACGTCGGGTGCGGGGTAAGGTTCGAGAGGTTGTTGCTTGCCAGTTTTTTCAATGCTGAAACAAGATTTTGGGCATTGCTGTGCTGTGCCGAGAATTTGTCGGCCTGATACTCGTTGCGTCTTGAAAATATGTTTGTAAGCAGTTGCGTGGCAACCGATACAGGGTTGTACAGCAAGGCAAACGCTATCATACTAATGTGAAATTTTGGCTGGTCGATGCCAAGTGCCGTCGATAGTTGCGGGCTGGAAACCAGCAACGAGAACAGAAACAGCATTATTCCTGTCTGGATGACGCTGGACAGTAACGACCATACTATGTGGTGCTTCTTGTAATGCCCGACCTCGTGAGCCAAGACAGCCACAATTTCTTCTGTCGACATTTGCTTTATCAGCGTGTCGTAAAGGACAATGCGTTTTTTCTTGCCAAGACCAGTGAAATAGGCATTTGCGCGAGTCGAGCGTTTTGAATTGTCGATGACGAATATCCCGTCGAGGTTGAATCCCACTTTTTGGCTGAATTGGTTCAGCGCATCTCGCAGTTCGCCTTCAGGAAGTGGCGTCTGCTTGTTGAACAATGGCACAATCAGCGTTGAGTAGAACATTGACATAAACAGTGAAAAAGCGGAAACGGCAATCCAGGCGTAAATCCAGAATTGTTGCCCCACAGTGGCGTAGAACCAGTAAATCAGAGAGTAAAGTCCACCGCCGATTATTGCCGTTACAAGGTAGCCTTTCAGTTTGTCGGTAATGAAAAGTTTGCGTGTGGTGGTGTTGAATCCGTATTTCTGCTCAATCACAAACGTGTCGTAAATGTCGAAAGGTGTCGATATTATGTCGGTTGCAACAAACAGTATGGCAATGAAAAGCAGGCCTTGCAATAGTATGTTGCCTGTTGCTGAACTGGCGATGCCGTCAACAAACTTGAATCCGTCAAGGAAGAAGAATGCCAGCGTTGCCACCAGCATCACCGTCGATTCTATCAGCGAGAACCTGCTTACGGTTTGCGAGTACGACTGTTGCTTCTTGTATTTTTCATCGTCGTAGATGCCTGCCAGTTCTGGCGGAATGGGTTTCGTGCGCCACGTAGAGTTCAAATGGTCAAGTGTTTGGTTCAGCGCATAGTCTGCAACCAAAATGGCGATGATGATGTAGAAAAGTATCATTTTGGAATAACTATTGTGTCCATTGGAATGTCGTTGTCGCAGGTGGGTATCTGCTCAAACATTTGGCATTTGTAGGCGACGCCGACTTTGAAGGCGTTGGTGGCAGACAGGATTCTGTCGTAGAAACCACGACCGCGTCCCATACGGTTGTTTTGCCTGTCGAAGGCCACGCCTGGAACTATCACCATTTTTATTTCTGACAGGTCCCCAAGTTGTTCCCCAGTAGGTTCCATTATTCCAAAGGCGCCTTCGCGCATATTGTCGGTGCTGGTGAATTGACGGAAAACCAAGTCGTTGCCTGCAACAATCGGCAGGTATATGTTTTTGCGTGTTGCCCACCGCTCTATGAATCTGTGTGTTTCAACCTCATCGTCAAGCGACCAGTACGAAGCAATGGTGTCGGCTTTCGCAAAATAGTCCGATTGCTCTATTTGGGTGAAGATGCTGTCGGACTGCAACAGTTTCTCGTCAGCCGACATTTGATTTTTCAACTGTCTTGAGAGCCTGCGCAACGATTGCTTGTCGAGTGTGGTTATTTGTGGTTTCATATTCACAAATATATTCGGTTTCGCCCGTTTGCGAATCTTTTTTGCCTAAAAAATGACATTGAAGTCGTTGTGGCCGGTGCAAAAAAAAAGCCCGACACAAGTCGGGCCTTTTTATATTGTGTGTTCAGTTTTTAGAAGTTGAATTCAAGACCTGCGTTCATTGTCAACCTTTGGTAAGGCTTGCCGTAGTTCTTTTTGATGAATCCACGGAAATAGATGTAGTATTCAGGTATCAAGGTTATTGCAATGTGCTTTGCGATTTTGTACTTGCAAAGGAACTGAACGTTGCCACCCAAGATGTGCTGTGGATATACATCGCTGATGTATGGATAATTCTTGTAAGTGTAATCGTGGTATTTGCGTCCCATTGGGTTGTTGTAGTGACGCATATGGTTCTCGGTTTCCCTGTTGATGTTGAATTCCCACAATAGACCTGGCGAAACGAACAATTTCCATTTTTCAGTTTCAAGGTATTTGTAGTCAAAACGTAGGTTGATGCCCATATTCCAGATTTTCACCTTTGATTCGAAAGGAATGCGTATTGACGAATCGGCAGGAATGTTGTGCCAATCAACTTTGTAGTGTATTTCTTCGTGCTCAATTTCCAATCTGAAACGGGTCTTGGCTGATGTCTTGATACCCAAGTCCAAAGCAATATTGTAGCCTGGTATGCCATTCCCAAACGACTGTCCATCGTAGTATTTTTTTCCATTCTCATCTTCCAGCCATACACCATAGTTCGGATCTGTCTTGTATCCATTGATATTGTGTACTACACCGCCGTTGATACCAAAGGTGATGTATTCTTCGGTTTGTGCGTTTACGGCGCTAAAGGTTGATGCTAACAATAAAGCAAGTAGTGTTAATCTTTTCATTCGTTTCCTTTTTTTTGATTGGCCGTCCAATTTTGGAAAGCCGTTGCAAAACTATAATAATAAATTAAACCACCATCAAAAATTGACCCTTGTTGGTTATTTTCGGTGTCATATATTACGTAAAAAGGTGCAGTTTATTATTTATTGGCCATTAATATTGAAAAATGGCATCAGTTTTTTTGTGGTCCAACGCTTGTCTTTCATATTTTTCTACCTTTATCGGCTATTAGCGGAATGCATTGCCAAGTCAGGCATACATTTTGTTTGTTAAGGTGGGTTCTATAAATTGATTTCGAGAGATTTTTGAATTTTTATCGAGTAG
>CALABN010000143.1 GCA_937885735.1 uncultured Bacteroidota bacterium
CGTTCCAACCTTCTTTGGCATCAACCTCAACCACGCTCTCGACCACACGACGTGCCACTGTAGGATAATAAACCGTATAGCAATTCTGCGGTTCCTCGTTAAGACGCTCGTTGAAGAACACGTCCGTTGGGTCGCCACCGTTCAATGCGACTGTGTAATGGTGGCCAGTATTGTTGAATGCGAGTGTGGATTTTACAACAATATGAACCTTAACCTTGCTGACGCCTTCGGGCAACTGAACCTTGTAGGTGAGAGACGCCCCATTAGCCGATTCGGTATAAGGCATAAGTGCGACACCGCTCAATGTACGTCCCATATAAGGAATTGTGGTCCAACTTGTTGACTGTACAGCATTTGCCGACAGGTAATGTTCAGCCTCGATTGCCGTAAATCCACGCTTGTCGGCAGGGAACGAGAATCCGCCGTTTTCGGCATTTTCAATACGGGAAACCCTCGGCATACGGTCGGCAGGGAAATTGTCGTTCCAATTGGTATAGCCAATGTGTTTCTGAATCATCATTCCGTCCCATTTGCCATTGGCCATAACCTTGTTGTAGTCACGGCAAAGTTCGACATCACGGTTAAAGCACGCCTCAACCTTGTCAGCCCACGCATTGGCAGAAGCATCGCCTCGCTTGTAAAGGTCGAGGTTCATAGCCTGCGCATAGTACATTTCATAAATGTTGGCAAGCGCCTGCACAGGGAAAAGAATGATTTGCTTGTAAGCATCACGGTACTGTGGTTCCAGCGAAATATACTGGCGCAAAGCCTCCGCCTCAAGTTTGCAGAATTCGTCGACAACCTGCTTGAACTCGCCACTGGCAAGGTCGAAAGTGCGGAAATCCATCATTTCGGCAGTGGTGCGTCCGCTGTACTTGCTGTAAAGATTGAGAATGCGAGTAGCCTCGTCGGCCTGCGACTCGCCAAACTGCTGACGGCAGAAATCGCGTGTATGGTCGAGCAGATTATCGGCGTTGAATTTTTCAGGACTGCAAGCCATATCGAGGAACAGGCTGATAGGATATTCCATAGGCTTGAGGTCGCCTACATTGAGCACCCAAAGTTTATCGACACCATAAGCGTAAGTGAGTTGCAGTTGCTCCCACATATTCTGTATTGGCGTAATGTTCAGCCATTTGGAATTACGAGGCGCACCAACATAATCAACGTGGTAATAGATGCCAAAACCGCCTTTGTGCTCACGTTCCTTGACTGTAGGCAACTTGCGGACGTCGCCCCAATTGTCGTCGCTCAACAAGATGATGACGTCGTCAGGGACACGCAGGCCCAAATCGTAGAATTTCTGAACTTCCTTATACAATGCCCAAACCTGCTGGCGCTTTTCGGCAGGCTTGCCAGTGACGTCGGCAATAATCTGACGCTGGTTGGCGATAATCTTCTCAAGCAAAGCCTTGTTACGTTCATCGTCAGAGACATACTCGTCATCGTGGCCCTCCTTGCCTCCCAAAGCGGTATCGCCGTCACCACGCATACCAATGGTGACAAGGTCCTCGTTGTCCTTTGAACGCTCGATTCCCTCACGGAAAAACTTGTCGATTACCTCTTGATTCGAAGCATAGTCCCAAACACCATACTCATCGCGGTGACGCGCCCACTCCTGATGATTGCGGGCCATAGGCTCGTGGTGCGACGTTCCCATAACTATTCCCATTTCGTCGGCAGTGGCGCTGTTGAGCGAATCGTCGGCATAGAAAGCCCACCCCCACATTGCAGGCCACATAAAATTGCCTCGCAGACGAAGCAACAACTCAAAGACATCGGCATAAAACTCGTGACCGCCAAAATCGGTTCCATAGGTGTTCTTCACCCAGGTTGTAAGGCAAGGCGCCTCATCGTTAAGGAAGATGCCTCGATACTTCACCTTTGGCGATTCAAGCACTATCTTGTTTTCCGAAAGGAAGATGCTGTCGTGATGAGCAATTGGCGCATCTGCCCAAAAATACCACGGCGAAACACCCATCAACTTTGAAAGATGAAACATTCCGTAGAATGTGCCACGCTTGTCGGAACCTGCAATCACAAGGGCACGGTCAATGTCCTTTGTAGGTTTTTCCACAATCTGGATTAACGATGCCTCCCATTGGTTGCGCACCTTGCTCACGTCAATCTTCTTCGACTTGACAAGTTGGTCAATCAACTTGCTGTGGCCTATTGTGCCGACAATTATCGGCTGACGCGAATTTTGGACGTCGGCCACCGCTGGCTTTACTCCCGTAACGCGATTGATATCATCGGCGAAAATGTTGGCAATGCGCTGAATGCCGTTCAAGTCGGCATTGTCAATTAAAATGTCGGTTCCAGAAATGCGGAAATCGGCATCAGACTGACGCTCGAAGACAACCTGCGCGTCAAGCGTTGAAGACACAAGGCACAACGACACAAACAATGCGCCTTGCATCATCTTTTTACTCAAATCAATGATTGACATATTATTTTTGTTTACAATTTTCAAAAACAGATTTTTAGACGTGTAAAAATACTCACTGCAACAGAAATGAAATGCGAAGTTTTTGCAAGTTGGGTGGAAAAATTCACAAAAAACACTCTCTTTTGGCAAAATCGCTACTTTTAGGTGATTTTTCTATCGAAATGCTAATACGAATCCTGACATTGGCAATTGCCATATTGAGCACCAGACTGCTGTCGGCACAAGTTTGGAAAGATTGTGCGGACAGCCTAAAATTCATTGATTTCGAGAAAAACAAGATTGAGGTTTTCGACAGCACTCAATGGACATTTTTCCAGAAAAAACTTTGCTCCTGCGCCGAATCGGACACTGCAAAAGTGAGCATTGTCCACATTGGCGACTCGCATCTGCAAGCCGACTTCCTATCTGGCGAACTGCGACGATGCCTTCATCGGGAATTCAACCACAGCCGACCGTCGCGAGGGCTTATATTCCCTTACACCGTGGCAGGCACCAACAACCCATCAAACTACAAAATAGGTTATACGGGCGACTGGACTAACTCAAAATGCATTGACAGACAATGCGAAAACATTGGCATTTCGGGAATCACGGTCACGACTTCGGACACGACATCTACATTATATATATGTATAGCCGACAACGAACCGCCTGGCTACGGCGGAAGCAGAATCCAACTGTTCACCGACTTGGACAAATTGGGACTTTGGCCTATACTCTACGGCGACACCGCCACAAACCGACTTGCCAAAATTGACGTTGAATCGCAAAGCATAATATGGGAACTCGACACCATTGTGGATTCCATTGCATTTACATTCAACAAGATGCCCATTCAAGGGAAACGCATCAAAAGCAAAGGCGACAGTTTTATACTGCAAGGCCTGTCCCTGACAACTGGCAAAGGCATTGAATACCACACTATTGGCGTAAACGGGGCGCGAGTATCATCATACCTGAAATGCGAAAAATTCATTCCGCAACTGAAATCGCTCAATCCTGACCTGGTGATAATTTCACTCGGGACAAACGACTCTTACGGACAAAATTTCAATAGCGAAAAATTTGAAAATCAACTTGCCAAACTCATAGAATCGATACAAAAAGAAGGCATTTGCAACAACATTCTGCTTACAACACCTGGCAACGACAAGATAAACCGTGAATTGTACAATCAAAATGCCCATATTTGCGCCGAAACTATAGCCAAAGTTGGCAAGCAAATGAAATGTGCGATTTGGGATTTCAATGCGATAATGGGAAATGACGAAAATGTTGACGTATGGTTCGAATCGGGCTTGATGAGAAGTGATTACCTGCACTTTACAAAAGAAGGATACGAACTGCAGGCGCATCTGCTTTTCAATGCAATGCTAAATGGCTGTTCCATAAAATCACAGTTTTGAAAAAATATAAATGATGCTTTTTACAGACCTTTCGTGGTTTCAATATAATATCAATCACCCGCTACTCTTCACACGGCCGTCGTTTTGGGTGTTCTTTACAGTCGTCTTTGCTATTTTTTGTTTGATACACAAACAAATAAAATGGCGAAACTTTTGGTTGTTCGCTGTAAGCATTTTCTTCTACTACAAATCGAGCGGACTTTATTTTGTGCTGTTGCTTATGTCGGTAATAGTAAATTACCTGATTGGCAAGCAAGTGGCAAAAACAGGCGAGAGAGGCGACAAACGCTGGCTTGCGTTCGGCATTGCATACAACCTGCTGTGGCTCGTATATTACAAATACACATATTTAATAATAGGCTGGATTTCACAAATAACAGGCATCAGCATAAATGTACAGGATTGGCTTGGCGACAGCATTCACGCAATATTCACAGGCACTCCAACCGCATCGGACATAATTCTGCCTGTCGGCATCTCGTTCTACACGTTTCAAGCAATAAGTTACATTGTTGATATTTACAGAAATAAAATCAAGCCACTTGAAAACATATTCGACTTTGGCTTTTACCTGACGTTCTTTCCGCAACTCGTTGCAGGTCCAATAGTCAGGGCATCGGATTTTGTGCCACAGATAAACAAGCCGTTTTTCCTTTACAAGGAAGAATTCGGGCAAGGTTTATTCTTCATAATCAATGGCTTGGTAAAAAAAATAATAGTAGCCGACTACATTTCGGTGAACTTTGTGGACCGCATCTTCGACACGCCATTGGCCTATTCGGGATTCGAGAATCTAATGGGCGTCTATGGGTACGCCATTCAAATCTACTGCGACTTTTCGGGCTATACCGACATAGCCATTGGCCTTGCCCTTTGGATGGGTTTTCACTTGAGCATAAATTTCAAATCGCCATACAAGGCGCTCAACCCAACTGATTTCTGGCGACGCTGGCACATATCGCTGTCATCGTGGCTACGCGACTATCTATACATTCCACTTGGTGGCAACCGAAAAGGGACTGTCCGCACATACATAAACCTGTTTTTGGTAATGGTGATTGGCGGACTTTGGCACGGCGCAAACATAAAATTCATTGTCTGGGGCGCACTGCACGGAATCTATTTGATTATAGACAAGATATTCAAATCGGCATTCGGTCAGTTACGGACATTGAAACCACTGCGCATCTTTTTGACATTCAACATTGTGGCATTTACTTGGATTGCTTTTCGCGCCAACTCAATGGATGACGCATCAAACATTATAAATCAAATATTTACCAATTTCAAGGCTGAACACATACTTGAATACATCAACGCTTATTGGCAAATATTTGCCGTGATGATTGGCACATATATAATTCACTGGTTGCCTGAAAGATTCAAGAACTGGTATCGCGGTAAATTTGCCATTATGCCTATTTGGCTACAACTTACAATAAGCGCAGTTGCGGTGTTTATTCTGGTCCAATTCAGCACTTCAGGACTACAACCATTCATCTATTTCCAGTTCTAAAACAGAAACAAAACATATATGTATTTGTTTTTATGCAAGATAAATGCCTGAACTTATTTTTTTGCCGTTTTTTATAGGGAATTTAAAATTTATACTACTTTTGCAGACCGAAATATGGTGCGCGTAGTTCAGTTGGTTAGAGCGTCAGATTGTGGTTCTGAATGTCGTGGGTTCGA
>CALABN010000144.1 GCA_937885735.1 uncultured Bacteroidota bacterium
GCCACCTGATATTCCACTTAAAGAAAGTGATGATGCTGCCATTTACTTCTCATCTGGAACAACAGGATTCCCTAAGGCCATTCTGCACAATCACGAAAGTCTTTCACAGGCTACCGAAATGGAAATGCGCCATCACCTTACAGGCCGCGACGACTGCTTCCTTTGTATTCCACCGCTCTACCACACAGGTGCCAAATTCCACTGGATGGGAAGCCTTTGTGCCGGTAGCCGTGCCGTACTTTTGAAAGGAACAACTCCTGAAATCATTCTGGACGCTGTTTCAAAAGAAAAATGTACTCTGGTTTGGCTCCTTGTACCTTGGGCACAGGACATTCTGGATGCTCTTGACCGCGGCGATCTTAAAATCGAAGATTACGAACTTTCACAGTGGCGACTGATGCACATTGGAGCACAGCCTGTTCCACCTTCGCTTATCAAACGCTGGAAAAAATATTTCCCAAATCACGCATACGACACAAACTACGGTTTGTCAGAATCGACAGGCCCAGGTTGCGTTCACCTTGGCATGGAGAACACTCACAAAGTAGGCGCAATCGGCGTACCTGGCTATCGTTGGGAATGCAAGATTGTTGACGAAAGCAACAACGTTGTAAAGCAAGGCGAAGTTGGCGAACTCTGCGTTAAAGGTCCTGGTGTGATGACATGCTACTACAACAACCCTGAAGCAACAGCCGAAACGATGAAAGACGGCTGGCTTTACACTGGCGACATGGCAATGCAAGACCCTGACGGATTCATATTCCTTGTCGACCGCAAGAAAGACGTGATAGTGAGTGGTGGCGAGAACATCTACCCTGTCCAGATAGAAGACTTCCTACGCACCAACGACAAGATAAAGGACGTTGCTGTCATTGGCTTGCCTGACAAACGTTTAGGTGAAAAAACCGCCGCCATCATCGAACTTAAGGACGGTATCACCTGCACACGTGAAGAGATTGACGAGTTCTGTCTGGCTATGGCCCGCTACAAACGACCTAAAGAGATTTTCTTTGAAGAGATACCTCGCAACGCAACAGGAAAAATTGAAAAGCCGGTATTGCGCAAGCGTCACAATGCCGACATGCTTGTGGCTCAGGAAAACCAAGGATAAGCATAACCGACAACTCAAACAAAAAAGCGGTTCCGACAATCGGAACCGCTTTTTTATTGCCACCTTGCCTGAAACTTGGCAAACAGGCAAAAAAAATCCCGAAGCGTTAACTTCGGGACTGTGAACCAGCCGGGGCTCGAACCCGGGACCCCATCCTTAAAAGGGATGTGCTCTACCTGCTGAGCTACTGATTCAATCAACTCCTCGTTTCCGAAAAGCGTTGCAAAGGTACAACCCATTTTGTTTTTTGCAAGCGCAAAAACAAAAAAAATAAAAAAACGCATAAAACACCGATTATCAACACATTTTACCCATAGCTACTGCATTTTCAGATATAGCAAAATGGAAAATCGATATCAATTGAAGCAAAACGCGCCATATTATCAGTCAAAAAAGCACATCATCTTGGCATAATTTTGCACACATCGAATTTAGCATACAAATATTTATTACCTTCGAGCGCTTTTTGCGTGGGTGCATTTTGCCCATAGACACAAATACAAATTATTAAAAATCGGCATCTTGTTATGCCACAAAAACAAATACAAAATGAAAGTTGACGTATTGTTAGGTTTGCAATGGGGCGACGAGGGAAAAGGAAAGGTTGTTGACGTATTGACCCCAAGATACGACGTTGTAACCCGTTTTCAAGGTGGTCCAAACGCAGGACATACATTGGAATTCAATGGCGAGAAATATGTGTTGCGTTCAATTCCTTCAGGCATTTTCCAAGGCGACAAGGTAAATATAATTGGCAACGGCGTTGTGCTCGACCCTGCATTGTTCAAGGCAGAAGCCGAGCAACTGGCTCAATCTGGCCACGACCTTACCAAACGCCTATACATATCAAAGAAGGCTCACCTGATTCTGCCTACACACCGCTTGCTCGATGCCGCCTATGAGGCTGCCAAAGGCAAAAACAAGGTCGGCACTACAGGCAAAGGCATAGGCCCTACCTACACCGACAAGGTTAGCCGTAACGGTGTTCGTGTTGGCGACATTCTTTGCAATTTCGAAGAGAAATACAAAAATGCCATTGCACGTCACGAGCAAATCCTGAAATCGCTCAACTTCGAGTACGACCTAAAGCCACTTGAAAAAGACTGGTTTGAAGGAATCGAATATCTTAAGAAATTCACATTCGTTGATAGCGAACACGTTGTAAACAAACTCCTGAACGACGGAAAGTCAGTTCTTGCCGAAGGCGCTCAAGGCACAATGCTCGACATCGACTTTGGCTCATATCCATTCGTGACATCATCGAACACCATTTGCGCAGGCGCCTGTACTGGCTTGGGCATCGGTCCTAACAAGATTGGCGACGTATTCGGCATCTTCAAGGCTTACTGCACACGCGTTGGCGCAGGTCCATTCCCTACCGAATTGTTCGACGAGGTTGGCGAGACTATCTGCCAGCTAGGCCACGAATATGGCGCCGTAACTGGCCGCAAGCGCCGTTGTGGCTGGCTCGACCTTGTTGCCTTGAAATACAGCATTATGATTAACGGTGTAACCCAACTTATAATGATGAAGAGCGACGTGCTCGACGATTTCGACACCATCAAGGTTTGCACAGCATACAAGATTGACGGCAAGGAAACAACAGATTTTCCATTCGATATCGACAGCGTGAAGATTGACCCCGTTTACAAGGAATTCAAAGGCTGGAAATCAGACTTGACAGGCATCACAGCCGAAAGCCAATTCCCAAAAGCATTTGCCGACTACATCAAGTTCATCGAGCAAGAGACTGGCGTTCCTGTAAAGATTGTGTCTGTTGGTCCTGACCGCACCGCAACAATAGAGAGATAATTTGACCTAATATTAAATGCAAGACGCAGACACAATCCTTCAGGTCAATGTCTGCGTTTTGTTTTTATTACAATAAACATAAATGATGAATACAGTTATTGAGCCGTCAGTGATTGACGGAATAATGAAGAAACTTGAGATTGCCGACATCAAGACGGCATCAATCCGTCAGGTTGGCGCCATTGTGCGCGAGGCAGAAAAGCAAACAGGCACCGAATACATTCATTTTGAAATGGGCATTCCAGGACTGCCACCTTCGGCTGTAGGCGTAAAGGCCGAATGCGAGGCTTTGCAAAAAGGCGTTGCATCAATCTACCCTATAATCGACGGCATTCCAGAAGTGAAGGAACAGGCTTCGCGTTTCATCAAGGCATTTGTGAACACCGACATAAAACCAGAAAGTTGCGTACCGACAGTAGGTTCAATGCAGGCTTCATTCGCATCGCTGATGCTTTGCTCCCAACTCGACCCGAAGAAAGACACTGTACTCTACATCGACCCTGGTTTCCCTGTCCAGAAAATGCAGGCATCTGTGATTGGCGTTAAGGTGGCATCGTTCGACATTGCCGACTACCGTGGCGAAAAACTTGGGACAAAACTGGAAAGCTACTTCAAGCAAGGCAACATCTGCGCCGTGCTTTATTCAAGCCCGAACAACCCTTCGTGGATGACACTCAACAGCCAAGAACTGGAGACAATCGGCAAACTCGCAACAAAATACGATGTTGTTGTGATAGAAGATCTTGCCTACATGACAATGGACTTCCGCCAAAACTTCGGAATTCCATTTGAGCCACCATACGTCGCAAGCGTCTCGCACTACACTGACAACTACGTGATGCTGATGAGCGCATCAAAGATTTTCAGCTACGCTGGACAACGCATCGCAATGGCTTGCATTTCCGACAAATTATACGAGCGCCATTACCAAACGCTTAAGGACCGATATAATATTCCACGCTTTGGCGCGGCATACAGTTATGTATTCCTATACACGTTCTCATCAGGAGTTTCGCACTCGGCACAATACGCTATGGCCGCAATGCTGAAAGCCGCCTGCGACGGCGAATACAAATTTGTCGACGACATAAAGGAATACGGCAACCGTTGCCACAAAATCAAGGACATTCTTGAAAGAAACGGCTTCTCAATAGTGTATGACAAGGACAACGACGTTCCTGTAAGCGACGGATTTTTCTTCACCATCGGCTACAAGGACATGTCTGGCGCCGATTTGGCAAAAGAACTCCTATACTACGGTGTGAGCGGCATCGACCTTGCAACGACAGGTAGCGTAAGAAACGGCATCAGAGCCTGCTCTTCGAACATCAAGCCACATCACTATGCACTGCTCGACGAAAGGCTGAAACTTTTCAATGAAAACCACAAATAGGATTATTCCAACGACAATAAAAAACGCACCCGAAACGAGTGCGTTTTTTTTGTGTTTGCATCAAAAAAGACACTCAAAAAAAGCCATCAGATTGCCAATGTCGATTGTTCACCAATTTTTATCGACAATCAGCATAAATTAATACCACCATTGTAACGCAAACGAACTAAAGTGTAACATACAATTCGTATATTAGACGTCGTTTTAACGTTATTTGTGTTCGGCTACACAAATAGCCTAATCGTAAAAAAAACTTATCAAAAAAAAGTATTATGAAAATTTACAAGACAATGTTGGCTGTTGGCATAGCAGCACTTCTATGCACCAATGCCAACGCACAAGGGCAACAGGCTGCTGCTCCAAGCGGTCCAAGTTTAGACAACTACTTCACGCCTTCGACACCAGAAGCGATGAAACCAGATGACCAAGGCTTTATCCGCCGTTGGTTGCTGCTTGACCCAATCAGCAAGCCAAACCGCAGCAACACAGTATTCACTGACACCTACCTGCGCGAGGTTTTTGCAAAAGAGTATTTCCCAAACCAATTGACAGTTCTTCCAAAAGACGGCGCAAAGGTTAAGGTGAATGTTGAAAAGCAAGCACCTGTAAACCTTCAGGCTGGACGTCCAATGATGCCACCTGCAGAACAAAAGCCAATCTTCGAGAACGAGACACTTGTTTGGCATGCATTCGACAGCAAATTGTTCAACGTAAAATTGTTCCGTTTTGCAACAGCACGCGACAAGCAACGTTATGGCATTATCTGCTGGGCTGTAACTGTAATCAACTGCGAGGAAGACATGAATGTCAGACTTGCCGTAGGTTCAAACTCAGCATCAATGTGGTGGCTTGACGGCAAGGAAGTGCTTCTTCTTTCAGGCGACCGCCGCATGGTTGTAGATGACTGCGTTTCATCAATCATCAGCCTGAAAAAAGGCAAGAACATTCTTCGTGGCGCCGTAATCAACGGTCCTGGCATGAGCGACTTCTGCGTTCGTTTCCTTGACGAGAACGGCAAACCAGTTCAAAACTACACTATCACCAACAAGTAACAGATAATCTAATACATAAAGATAATAATCATGAAATCAACAATAACAATAGGCGTTTGCGCCATGGTGCTCGCCTTTACAGCAAAAGACGCTGCCGCACAAATCGGCAAACCTTTCATTCATGACCCATCAACAATCGTAGAATGCGAAGGCAAATACTACACATTTGGAACTGGTGGCGGTGGCCTTATTTCAGAAGACGGTTGGACTTGGAATGGCGGTGCAGAACGTCCTGGTGGCGGTGCTGCACCTGATGCCCTCAAAATAGGTGATCGTTACCTTGTTACCTACAGCGGAACAGGTGGTGGCCTCGGAGGCGGTCACAATGGCCGTGTACTCACAATGTGGAACAAAACGCTTGATCCTAACTCGCCTAACTTCAAGTTCAGCGAGCCAGTGGAAGTGTCTTTCTCTGACGGCGACGAAGATAATGACGCCATTGACCCAGGCTTGCTCCTCGACCCTACTACCGGTAGGCTGTGGCTTTCATACGGTACGTATTTCGGTAGCATACGCCTCGTAGAGCTTGACCCAGAGT
>CALABN010000145.1 GCA_937885735.1 uncultured Bacteroidota bacterium
AGATATCGCAACTGGCCTTCCCCGACCTGCATTTTGTCTTTCCCGTTCCAGCCACTGGCTCAACAAAGGAAAAACCTGTGAGCGACACATTCTTCAAACAATGGTCGGAACTCATCAGGCAAAACCCATATGCCAACTATCAGCAATGGCTCGACTTTGTGGATGCGGGCAACTCGCAAGGTCTCATCAGGGTTGACGAGAGTGGCGAGATTATCCGCAAGTTGACAATGAAGACTTTCAGTGCCGAATACAAGATTATGATTATCTGGCTTCCTGAAAAGATGAACAACGAGGCTTCGAACAAGTTGCTTAAACTGATAGAAGAACCTTACCCGAAGACTCTGTTCGTGCTGGTAGCCGAAAGCACTGAAAACATAATTTCCACAATAATATCGAGGACACAACTTGTAAAGGTGCCTCGTATTGCCGACGCCGACATGCTTGCAGGCATAAAGGAAAAAATGGCCGTGGGGCAGGAAGATGCGCAAAACCTGACGCGCATCAGCGAAGGCGATTTTGGCAAGGCAATGGAATACGGTTCAACATCGGCTGACCTGGCTCAAAACCTTGAACTGTTCATTAAGCTGATGCGTACGAGTTACTCGTTCAAGGCTCCCGACATGATTGCAATGGCTGACGAACTGGCCTCGTTGGGACGTGAAAAGCAAAAAGCGTTTCTGGCCTACAGCGAGCGTATGGTTCGCGAAAACCTGATTATGAACCGCAACCTGGAACAAATGACACGTTTCACCACTAACGAAGGGGATTTTGCAAAGAAATTCTCGCGCTTCATACACCCGCAAAATTCGGGGATTATAGCCGAGGAACTCGACAAGGCGTATTATCACATTTCGCGCAACGCAAGCGCAAAGATTGTATTTATGGATACCATAATCAAACTTGCCCGTTGCCTGCGCATGCCTTTTGAACAAATGTAAAATCCAATATTTTCAGCGTTTTATCATAAAAACACCAGCATTATGAGCAAAAAAATCATGTCTTCGGTTTCATTGGCATTCATAATTCCGCTAATCCACTTTCTGCTAACGGCATTGGTGCCAGACATAATGCAGATGACGCTTGCGCATCTTCTGCTCATATATGCCATTCTGCTCGCGCTAACCATTCTGCACCTTTTTGTGGCAAGACTTGTCGCACGCAAGTTCGAACAACAGGCAAGCCTGATTATAGTGGCACTCAATATGCTTAAAATGATATTGAGCGTTGTACTGCTGTTCTTGATAGTGGTGCCTGTAACAGGCAAGGGTGGCGCTGTTGCGCTGAACTTTATGGGCGCCTACATATTCTATCTGGTGTTCGACTCGCAAATGGTGATTCTGCTTCTGACAGGCGGAAAGGGAAATACGGGCAACGAAGGCGCCGTCAATACTGAAAAGAAAGATTAAGGCTCGTCGTAAAGGCCTTCCTTTGGAACGTAATATTCCTTGACAACTGTGGTGCGTTGTGGCAAAATGTTGAACATTATGCCGACAGACCCGCCCAATTCCTTGTAGCGCGAAGTCTGTATCCCGTTAGGATGGTCCTTGAAGATGTTTTGACCGCCAGCAATCTGCAAATCGTAGCGGACGTCGGCAAAGGCGGAAACGTATTTGCCAATGTTCACCCTGAATCCCAATCCGACCTTGTTGCCAAAGTCAATGTCACGGATTTTCTGGTTGTACACATCGTAGGTGTTGTAACCGATGACGGCATCGTAGTTTTTGGAATGGGACTTCTCGCTCTGCTTGAATGCTATGTAAGGACCCAAAGTGCCAATTATCCTGAACCAGCCTCTGCCCAACTCAACGTGCGACATCACTGGAATTTCAAGATATGAAACCTCGCGCTTGTATTCTGAATCCTCTATATCCTCGTCCATTTCACGCCAACCTTTAACGGCATAGTTCACTTCCAACTGTATGCCGGCATTGTTCTTGTCGTTGAAGACGGCCACAAAGCCGAAATTAGGTTCAAAGAGATTTTCCTGGTTGCCGTTGAGCGAAGGTGGCTCAAACTGCACGCCAAAAGCACCGTATCCTCCCCTGACACCAACTGACAGTTGTGCGAAAGAGGAAACAGCCACAAGGACCGATGCTATGGAAATAAACAGACGTTTCATATACGCGCCAAAACTACAAGAAATTTGACAAAGGCAACAAACTATTTGAATTATGAAGTTCGACTATCATTTCTCGATGACGACAAAGACTTCCTCGTTAGGCTTTTTCATCAGGTATTGCTCGCGGGCGAACTTTTCAAGGTTGTCGTCGTCGGTCATCAGTTCAATGGTCCGCTGGGCATCGTTATCAATCTTTTTGGAATAGTAATCACGCTGTTCCTTCATCTTGCGAAGGTACTGGTAGTCGGAAATGCGGTTCACGATATTGTTTTGGTCAAAAAACAACAGCCACAGCAGAAAGACAATGCCCGCAACGACATATTTGTTCTTTATGACTTTAAGAATGTTCTTTGCCTTTATATCCATCACTTTTCAATTGAATGCACCTACAAATTTATTCTGTTTTCAGTTTGCCGAAGGCCTAAAGAAAAAATGTTTTCAACCGACAAAAACGGCATAATGTTGAATTAAAAGAAAGTGTGTTTTATCATTTTTTAGGTAAAAATGACTGAAAACCCTAAAAAAAAGCACGTTATGAGTCATAAATATACAAATCTTTGATTTTTTTGTATATTCGTTGTTTGGAAACTCTCATTTTAGAGTTAGCCATAATTATTAATGCAATAACAAATTACCAATTTATGATAAAGAGATATTTTCTCGCTTTGTCGCTTGGCTTGCTGACATTTGCATCGCAAGGACAGGACAAGAACTACAAACTATGGTTTCAGGCTGCACAAGAGCATTTGCTTTATGAAGAATATGACAAGGCCTTGACAAAATTCACACAGATAGAACGTCACGGGCAACTGAACTCAAACATAGCATTCGGCATTGGCATTTGCTATATGAACATTGACAATGAGGTATCAAGTGCCATTTCCTATTTGGAAAGAGCCACAACCAATACCAGTTCTACTTATAGAGAAAACAACTACAAGGAAACTGCGGCTCCTGACGAGGCTTGGTTCTATTTGGGCAAGGCCTATCGTCTCGACGGGCAATACTACAAGGCTATCCAGGCATATAATCAGTTTAAGGACAGGCTTCCTGCCTCGGACGTTTACTATCACGACTTCATTGCCTTGCAGATAGAAACCTGCACAAACGCATCACGCTTGATTGCTACTCCTATTGACGTTACAATAACCAAACCTGGCTTTGTGCTTGAAACTGAATGCTATTATCCTGCCGTTGCAGGCGATGAGCAATCGGTTGTCTTCACTTCGTACCAAAAAATCCGCGATCCATATTCAGATTCGGAAGATTTGTTTGAACTGATTTACCATTCCACCAAAAACGATGACGGAACGTGGTCAAAACCAAAAGACATCACTTACGAGCTTGCCTCGGACGGAACATTCTCGACTGCATTCCTGTCGTACGACGGCAACACAATGGTCCTTTACCGCGACGACTTTGGAAACGGCAACCTCTATTATGCAGAAAGAACTAACGGCAGTTGGGGCGAGATACAGAAATTCACCAAAAATGTCGATTCGAAATTCAACGAGACACACGGTAGCCTGACCAAAGACGGCAACACATTGTATTTTACCAGCGACCGCAACGGCGGACAAGGCGGCAAGGACATTTACTGCTCAAGAAAAGATGCCAGCGGCACTTGGGGTGTTCCTGTCAACTTGGGTCCAACCATCAACACCCAATTTGAAGAGGAAGCCGCATTCATATCTGAAGACGGACGTACATTGTACTTTATCTCCGAAGGTCACAGTTCAATGGGCGGATACGACGTGTTCAAGTCGGTGGTTGACGACAATGGCGTATGGTCTGAACCACAAAACCTTGGCTACCCAATCAACTCTGCCTACGACGACGTGTTCTACTGCCCTATTGGCGACGGCTCTGTTGCTTATATGGACCGTATGAACGAAGAAGGCAAGAAAAAAGAGATTCGCAGGATTGAATTCCCTGTTGTGGCTCCTGTCGAGAATGTCATTGCAGAAGTTGTTCCTGAAGAACCTGCACCAGCATACGAACCAGAACCTGCATACGAGCCTGAACCAGAGCCTGTATATACTCCTGAACCTGAACCAGAGCCGACTCCAGAACCAACTCCAGAGCCTGAACCTGTTCCAGAACCAGAACCTGTATATACTCCTTCATATCCTTCAGAATATCACTTGACGGGAAACATAACCCTGCAGGACAACAAGGAACTTGACGCATCGTTCTACATTCACGTTGCCAATGGCGACGGCAACATTGTCGGCACCATAAGCCCGAACATTGCCACAGGCGAATTCACAACCAGCCTGCAACCTGGCAGTTACAAACTGTCGGTTTATGGCGACGGTTACGAGACCGCTGAATCATATCTATACATTTCGTCGGTGGAAATGAACCCCGAAGTGACAACCTCCATAACAATGATTCCCGTTGCAGTTAGCACTGGCGAATACTATTCAATAAAGAGCATTCTGTTTGACGACAACAGTTCGTCGCTCAACAGCAACGCAAAGATTGAGGTGGAACGCATTGCAACACTGATGCAGGCCAACCCTGACCTGAAACTTGAAGTTGAAGGCAACACCGACGACCTTGGCACCGAAGACTACAACCAACGCCTGTCAGTTATGCGTGCCCGCGAGGTTATCAACTACCTGACAAGAAAGGGCATTGCCGAAAGCCGTTTCGTGGCTAAAGGCTTGGGCAAAACCAACTTCATAGCCATCAACCAAAACCCTGACGGAAGCGACAATCCCGAAGGACGCGCACTGAACCGAAGGGTTGATATGAAAGTGCTTAACCCTACCAACGCAAATGTTGTGGTTGAAGGCATCTACGTTCCTGACGAACTGAAATACCGCGACCAACTTACATACACAGTATGGATTACAGAGTCTGACAAGCCACTGTCGCCATCAAAATTCAAAGACCTGAACAACGTTTGGATTTTTGAAGCCGATGGCAAATATATGTACACCGTAGGCCTTTTCAAGCACGAGGCAAATGCCGTGCAGATGGTGGGCAACGTGGTTGACGCTGGCTTCAACGATGCTCGCGTAATCAACAGCGTTGAATACAACCAGCTGATTCAAAAGGGTAGCAACTTCTACAAGTCGAAGATGGAAGACACCGACAAGAACACTTACGCAATCCAGTTGCTGGCGGTATCGCAACCTGCCGACAAAGCCAAATTCCGTGGCCTGTTCGACGTTGAGATGCACAAGGGCGACGACGGCCTGTACAGATACACTTGGGGTGAATTCATCGGAAAGCCATCGGCAAGACAGGCCCTTGAAGACGTGCTCAACAAAGGCTTCACCGATGCCTTCATTGTTAATGTAGACAAGTTTGAATAGAAGTGGCAATGCTTGAAAACGAAAAGATAGTGCTTCGCGCCGTTGAGCCCGAAGACCTTGACTTTCTGTACAACTGCGAAAACAACACTGACATTTGGCGGTTTGGAAACACCACTGCGCCCTATTCAAGATTCGCACTCAAGCAATACATTGCCGATGCTCAAAACGACATTTTCACAAACAAGCAACTGCGACTGATTATTTGCCTGAAAGGCGACTGCAACAAGGCCATCGGGGCGGTTGACCTGTTCGACTTCGACCCTTTCCACCAAAGGGCATCGGTAGGCATCATTATAAATGACGCTGAAAACAGGCATCAGGGCTACGCCGAACAAAGCCTCAACCTGTTGGTTGAATACTGCTTCGGTTTTCTGCACCTGCACCAACTGCATTGCTCCGTCTCGGCGGACAACAAGGCAAGCATCAATCTTTTCAAAAAAATGGGATTTGCCGAATGCGGGCATCGTCTCGATTGGATTAAAGGTGAAAATGGCTTTATCGACGAAATTGAATATCAACTAATTGACAAGGATTGACATTTTGCCAGTCCGTACATTGTTGATAAATCTTTTTGCGTTGTCGCTTGCTTGGGCAAGCAACTAAACGTAAAATTGTCGCAGTTTTTTTAGTCAGCACAACAATGGCCGAACGAGCAATCTTTGCCGAAATAATCATTCCTGTCCCCGTCAAAGGCACTTTCACCTACGAGGTTCCTATCTCAATGGTGGAAACGGCAAAGGTGGGCCAAAGCGTGATTGTGCAGTTTGGCGCAAAGAAACTCTACACGGGCATCATTGCAAGCCTGACGCCAACACCACCTGAAGGGTTCCGCATAAAGTCGATTCTGAACATAGTGGACGAGAGGCCCACCATCACTCAAAAGCAACTTGAACTGTGGCAATGGACGTCATCTTATTATATGTGCCCTATTGGCGACGTTTACAAGGCTGCCGTACCAGTCGGCCTACGTCCCGACAGCGAGTCGAAGGTGCTGCCCGTGACCGAAAAAAGCGCCGAAACCGACCAACTCACCAAAGATGAATGTTCGGTTTATTCAATATTGATGAAGGAAGAAGAGGCCAACATAGAAATGCTCGCCAAAACCACCAGCCTCAAATCGATTCTCACCATTGTGAAGAACCTTGCCGACAAGGGCTTCGCCATAATCACCGAAGAGGTGCGGAACCAGTCGAAACCGCGCAGGCAAAAGGTTGTACGGCTGACCGACCGCATTGCCGACGCTGAAATGCTCAACCGCACACTTGCCCTGCTTACACGCTCTGAAAAACAGCAGGCTACGCTCAAATGGATTGCCGATTTTTTGGGTAAAGATGCCTTCAAGGGCAAAAGCGTGCTTAACAAAGTGGTGCTCGAGAAGGTGCCGACAACCCCGTCGATTGTCCGCTCCCTTGTTGAGAAGGGCTTTCTGGTTGAAGACACGGAAAACCTTCTTCAGCCAGCCAGCAACCTTGAAACACAAGGCATCAATCCTCTGAACGAATATCAGCAAGAGGCATTGGAACAGATAAAGAAGGAATTTGAGACAAAACAGACCGTACTGCTACACGGCATCACGGGAAGTGGAAAGACCGAAATATACATTCACCTGATTGACGAGACCATAAAGGCTGGCAAGCGCGTTCTTTACCTTCTGCCAGTATATTTTGTCTCCTGACTCGTCTATCTTGATAGTGTACTGCTGCTTGTACTGTTCTACG
>CALABN010000146.1 GCA_937885735.1 uncultured Bacteroidota bacterium
AATTGAATAATCGCCACTCAAATCTGAAACGGTTCCTGAAACCATTGAACTGTCATCTTCATTGAAAACCGCAACATTGACAAACGGGACAATGCTATCAGACTCTGTGACAACACCATACAGAACCACTTGTTGTGCCAGCAATAATTTCCCGAACAACAACAAGGCTACCAATAAATAAGTTTTTTTACGCATAAAAATGTCCTTTACAACTAAATACAACACATATCACATTTCCACCACCTTTAGTTCGGTACGGCGGTTTGTTTCCCGCCCTTCGGCTGTTGAATTGTCGCCTATAGGCAACGACTCGCCGTAGCCCTTGAATGACAGTTTACTGGCATCAACACCGTGCGACACAAGATAGTCGTACACCGACTTTGCACGCTTCTCAGATAGTTGCTGATTGTAAGCCGTTTCGCCAACATTGTCGGTATGTCCGCCTATCTCGAACTTAATGCTAGCGCTTCCGTTGATGAAAGATGCCATTCGGTCAAGTTCGACAAATGACTGTGGCAACAATTCAAACGAGTTGAATTTAAAGAAGATATTGTTCAAAATAGTATTTGCGCCGACTTGCGGTTTTTCCAACTTTATGGTCACCAAAAATGGCTTGGACGCGTTGTAGTTGCCCGTAAGGTTGAAGTGCATCGAATTGAACAGATAGCCTGGACTTGTTGCGAGCATCGCATATTGCCGACCAACTGGCAGGCTGACAAGAAAATCGCCACTCTCGGCCCCCGACGCCACTGACATAACCGTATCGCCCGACTGCAAATCGAGCAGTTGCACTTGCGATTTGAGCGGACGAAGTGTCTGTGCATCAACCACTAAACCGCTCACATAGGAAACGGGCAATGGTCTTGCCGATTCGGGCATTTCAAACGTATATATGTTTTTGGTATCACTATTGATATTACTTGAGAAATAGGCCGTTTTTCCTGTATTGTCAACAACTAGTCCGATTTCATCACGATGAGTATTTATAGGATATCCAATATTTATAGGTTCCGACCAATTGCCTGCACTATCGCGCCTTGACATAAAAATATCCTTCCTTCCCAAACCTTGATGGCCATCGGAACTGAAGTAAAGTGTCTGATTGTCAGGATGAATGAACGGACAGATGTCATCACCTGGCGTATTGACTGGCGCGCCAAGATTTTTAGGCTTGCCCCAACGTCCGTTTTCATCGAGTTCAGACACCCAAATGTCCATCTTGCCCAAGCCTCCTGCCCTGTCCGACGAGAAATAAAGGAACCGACCGTCGGGCGAAAGGCAAGGCTGTTTGTCGGCTGACGGCCCGTTGACTGTCGCTCCCGCATTGAACGGCTTTCCCCACTGACCGTAAATGTCTTTTTTGGCGAAATAGATATCGCACTTGCCGTAGCCATCGCGACGGTTGCAACCTGTAAACACCAATGTATTGCCGTCGGCTGAAATCTGCTGTGCGCCCTCGTTGCCCGCAGTGTTGATTGGCGAGCCTATTGGCACGGCAGGTTGCCATTTGCCGTCAATGTTGCGTGTGACATAAAAATCCTCTTGTTGCATAATGCTTCCATCGGGCCTGTAATGCAGACTATCTGGCATCAACATTGTGAATACCAACGTCTTGCCATCGAGCGAAAGCGACGGCCAATATTGTTCGTAAGGCAACTCTAGGTCGGCGCCCAACGACTTCGGTTCAAACTCAACAGGATTATTGACCATTTTGATACCAAAATCGCATTTGGCAATGCATTCACGGGCATAGGCTTTCGTATTTTCCTTCACCTTGTCGTTTAGCAAAAAGACTGAATAATAATGCTTTGCCTCACTATATTGTCCATTATCGAGATAGGCGCCCGCCAAATTGTAGTCGAGATAAGGGAAAAATGTCGAGTCAATGGCTCTGGCAGTCATAAGCGCATCAATGACACCTTCGGCAATTGAGCCCTGCTCATACATTTCGGCCATAAGAAGATAGGCCTCAAGAAAATTCGGGTCGATATCCACAGCCTTGTTTAACTCAATTTCGGCATTTGCAAAATCACGGTTATTGTAAAATGCCTTTGCCTTATAATAGCAGTTTTTGGCTCTCGACGAATTTGTGGTTGTCAATGGCTGATTCTGCGCATAAAGGCCGACAACAAGCGCAACGCAGGCCAACGATGCGATTATTTTTCTTATCAGATTCATAATCAGATATAATCACGACGAATTATCAATCCTTTTTCCTCCAAAACGCCTGTCACCTTCTGAATCATATCGACCTTTTCCTTAAGTGGCAGGAACGATGATTTGAATCCATTGATTATAAGATACTTGAGTTCGCTCTCGGTAAAATGGAACTTGTCAATCACAAGCATATACTCGTCAGTAAGAGTTGTATCGGAAACCAATCGGTTATCGGTATTCACCGTAACGCGGATGCCGAGGTCGAAATAGAACTTAATTGGGTGTTTTTCAATGCAATCGACAGCCTTCGTCTGCAAATTCGACTTCACGCACATCTCAAGCGGAATGCGGTGGTCATTGACATAGTTGAGCAGGTCGCCGTCCTCACGAAGACGTGTTCCGTGGCCGATTCGGTTAGCACTCACCATATGCAAAGCCTGGTGAATGGACTCGGGCCCATAGGCTTCTCCTGCGTGCACCGTCGTATTGATGTTATTGTTGATTATCAGGTCGAAAGCCTCCTTGTGGTCCTTTGCTGGGAAACCGTCTTCGGCGCCTGCCAAATCGAACCCGACTACGCCCCTATTTTTGTATGCCACAGCAAGTTCGGCAAGCAAAAGCGATATTTCAGGCGTAGAATGGCGCAATCCGCAGACAATGATTCCGACACGTATGTTGAACGCACGCTCGGCCTTGGACTTGCCCTCAAGCACGGCATCAATGACTTGAGTCAGTTTCAGCCCCTTGTTGACGTGCAAAATTGGCGAGAATCGAATCTCAAGATACCAAATGTTCTCGTTGGCGCAATCTTCGGCCAACTCGTACGTGGCGCGCACAAGCGAGTCGTAAGTCTGCAATACTGAACAAGTTATGTCGAACGCCTTTAGGTAAGCCTCCAAACTTGGGCAATCCATACCAACCTTGAGCATCGACTCAAGTTTTGCTGGGTCGTCAGTTGGCAACTTGACATTCTGCTCTTTGGCAAGTTCCATAATTGTTGACAAGCGCATCGAGCCATCGAGATGGCAATGCAGTTCGGCCTTTGGCAGGCTTTGGACAAATTCGCGTGTAAGTTCCATAATCTTATTTCTAACGTAATTATGCCAAAATAGCAAAAATTGCGGGACGCTTGTGCAATTCGGGCCTATGTTTTGACCAATCCTTGACTTTCAATGTCAAAACGCTCTCCGTTTCGAGTGTGATGTCGACAGCGATGCAAAGTCGGGTTTCGGGCGACAGCATCTTCAGGAAATCGTCGAAAAGGGCCATATTGCGGTAAGGCGCCTCAATGAACAACTGTGTCTGATGCTCGGCTTGCGAACGGCGCTCGTAGTTGCGTATCGCCTTAGAACGCTCGGCTGGCTTCACGGGCAGATAGCCGTTGAACGCGAAATTCTGGCCGTTAAGCCCTGATGCCATCATTGCCAAGATGATTGACGACGGCCCCGACAAGGGAACAACCTTGATGCCTTTGGTATGAGCCATAGCCACAACTGCATTGCCTGGGTCGGCAACGGCTGGCACTCCCGCTTCCGACATCAGCCCGATATGCTCGCCTTGCTCGCAGGCATCGAGATACTGGCCTATGGCTGTAAGGTCAGTGTGCTCGTTCAGTTCGGAGAAATCGCAGTCGTCGATGGGGAAAGCGGAATCGACGGCGCGCAAAAAGCGACGTGCCGTGCGCGTGTTTTCAACAATGAAATGCCTCAACTGCGATGCGATGCCCAACACCTTGGCGGGAATGACGTCGGCAGGCGCCTGCTCGCCCAACGTTGTCGGTATCAAATATAGGTTACCCTTCATTATAAATAGTTTATCGGTTTGCGTTTATGGCATATCCAACCTGCGACCTTGCGAAAGCAGGCGACACAGGACTGCCATTTTTGGCGGTCTAAAAATAGAAAAGATTTCGGCAAACAAGCCTCATTTTGCAATAATGCAGTTACTTTAGCATTATATTTCAAAGTAAAGATGAAAGTCACGTTTTTAGGCACAGGAGCATCGCACGGAATTCCGATAATCGGATGTAATTGCACTGTATGTCAATCAGTTAATCCAAAAGACAAACGTCTTCGCAGTTCAATATATGTTGAAGTTGACGGATTGCACATTCTGGTCGACCCTGGGCCCGACCTTCGCCAATCGGCATTGCGTGAAGGCATTACAAAAATAGATGCAGTGCTGATAACGCACGAGCACAAGGACCATACGGCAGGAATTGACGATATCCGCACGTTCAACTACATAATGCGGAAAGAGATTCCTTTCTATGCGCAAAAACGTATAACCGACACTATTGCAACAGAATACGCCTATGCATTCAAACTTCCGCACTATCCTGGGGCGCCCGAAATAGACCTTCATCCCATTGGAAACGAAACTTTCGGGATAAATGGCGTAACGGTAACTCCCATAATGGTTTACCACGGTTCGCTACCGACTTCGGCTTTCCGCATCAAGGATTTTGCATACATAACCGACGCCAAGACTATCCCCGATGACGAGATGGCGAAACTTGAAGGTCTGGACACTCTGGTAATCAATTCGTTGAGAATGGAATGCCACAATGCACACTTCAGTCTTGGCGAAGCCTTGCAAGTGATAGAGAAACTGAACCCCAAACGCGCATTTCTGACACACATAAGCCACAAAATACCTGTGTATGACGAACTTGTGAAGTTATTGCCACAAAACGTAATGCCCGCATACGACGGATTGAAAATTGAAATTTAGGAACAAGCGCGAATGGCATCTTTCAACGCTTGCAACGGGCAAAAATTGGAATAGGCGATGCGAAAATCATCGTTCGAAGTATTCGCCAAGACTGACCTTTGTCCATTTGCCGTTACAAGGAACGTATATGTACAAAGCCATATCTTCGGGCACGGCTACTATTTGATAACGTGTAAGATAATGCATCGGACCGCCATCTTCGATTGACGTGCTCATTATTGCCATCATCTTGTCGGCATCAATGTGGCCCTTGTTCTGCATAGCCATTTCGGCAAGATTGCGACGCCGTGTGATAGAATTCCAACTGTCGGCATCAGACGGGACAGTGAATGTCCAACCGTCATTCACATAATGGTTTGTGCTTATCATCAGGCCTGGCTCAGTCGTAACGTCGCCACGGCGGACACCTTCAGAGCACCATTCGTACGAACGCGCCTGGTCCTTGTCGGCAACGCCTATTATGAACGATGCAAAACTTGATGTATTTCTGAAAAATGCATCGACATCATCAATATTGCGGGCGCTGAAAAGCATATCGAACAGGCTTGTCGTGCTGGGGCAAAGACTCCAATCAATATCGGCTCCCGCCGACGGCATACCATTGTTGAGTTCCACAAACAAACCGCTGGAACTGAACCCGTTAACGCAATACAATTCACCAGCATATCCAACCGTTGCAACGGCAATTCCGCCTGCGGGATGGTACACTGTCACAACAACATCGCTGTCGATATCGGAATAATTCACCGCGTCGTAATTGCGCCCGAACACAAGTTTCCCGTCGGCGAAATCGCCCCATACCGCCATAGCGGAACACATAAAAACGCCCTCGACATACTCGACGGCATTGCACAGCCTGACCCTGTCAAGACTTAATCCCGACGTAGCGACCACACCATCGAAGAAATCCTTCAAATGCTTCGGATAATTGGCATAAAGCCTGTTGGCGATATCGGTGGCCGAAGCCATTTTTTCGGGTTCAGGGCCAATTTTACGGTCGAGATAGCACAGCACATCATCCATACGGCCTTTTGCAAGCAATCCGTACTGACGGCCCATCTCGTACCAAGTTCCATAAAGGTCGATAACGGCTATTCCGCCATTGTCATACAGGCGACCGTTGCCATCGGTCTCCACCTTATCCGTCTTATTGCAAGATGCAAACATCATAGCGCACAATATAGCAATCAACGTTAAACAGCGTTTCATAATCGTTTTTTTGGCAAAGCGCGAAGTTAGCAATTCATTAATCAAAAGCGGGCTAACATTTTGTAGATTTTTGGGCGAGTGTTTCCTGCCGAAGATGTTGCACATCAGCCAAGGACCTTGACTTTCGAAAGTTTTATTACAGCAAATATGCGGTTTGCCGATTATAAGACTTACTTTTACGTCATCAAAAAAAATACTATGGAAACGACAGTACTAAACGCACACAACAAGGAAGAATTTCCGCCGATGCACACCACAGAGCACATTGTAAACCGCACAATGATAAACCTTTTCGGTTGCAAGCGTGCCTTTGAAGCACATATTGAACGCAAGAAGAGCAAACTCGACTACCATCTTGAAAAATGCCCGACGGAGGCCGAAGTGTCGCAACTGGAGAAGTCGGTAAACGACGTCATCAGCCAACACCTCAACGTGACAACTGAATTCATAACCCAAGCCGAGGCGCAAAACCGTTTCGACCTCACCCGACTTCCCGACGGTGCATCGGAAACCGTGCGCATAGTAAAGGTTGGCGACTACGACGAGTGCCTATGCATAGGGCTTCACGTAAGCAACACTGCCGAAATAGGCACTTTCAAGATAATCAGCAGTGACTGGGACGATGAATCGAAACGCTGGCGAATGAGGTTCAAACTTGAAGGAAATATCTGACAAATGTTTTTATGCAACATTTTGTTTACATTCGCACAAAATAACAAAACCATTAAAAAAAACAATAAATATCATAAATACAGACAAATATGTTTAAGAAAATCACATTCAAGGACGCTCTTCCGTACATAGCAGGAATTGCATTATTCATAGGATTGATAATGGCGTACTGCGCACCCGTGCTGAAAGGGAAAGTAATATACCAAGGTGACAGCATGAGCGGAGCATGTATCGGGAACGAGATTAGCACCTATTCAAAAGAAACAGGGAACAATACTTATTGGACAAATTCATTGTTTAGCGGAATGCCCACATACCAAATTAATTGTCCGACCACCTCATCAAAAATCATCACAAAATTACGTAGCGCATACACATTGTTTCTGGGTTCAGTTTGGGCTTGGTTTCTAACATATTTGTTTGGATTTTTCATCCTGCTACGAGCATTCGACATTAATAAATGGCTATCCATTATAGGGTCAATAGCGATCACCCTATCCACATATTTCTTGATAATAATAGCGGCAGGACACATTCATAAAGTTTTTGCAATTGGCTATATGGCACCAGTAATGGCTGGATTCATATACATTTTCAAAAAGAGATATCTACTAGGAGCAAGCCTTACAATGTTGTTCACATCATTCGGTATGATACTTCACCCACAAATGGCTTACTATTTTATGCTGATGATTGGCATAATTGGCATAGCCGAATTATACATTCACGTTAAGGAAAAACGTCTAAAGGATTTGGCAATTGGAACAGCCATTTTCGCCATATCGCTTGGCATCGGTCTTGGGACAGGATACAGCAACATAAAATCAAATTCCGAATACGTAAAGGAGACGATGCGAGGCGGTCATTCTGAACTCAGTTCCTCAGAACAAAAAGGCCTTGACTTTGATTACGCCACAAGCTGGAGTTACGGAATAGGAGAAACAATGACGTTGATGATACCTAATTTCTATGGAGGCTCGTCGCACTACGATGTGGGCACCAGCTCAAACATCTACAATGAAATGGTGAAACAAGGCGTGCCAAAGAATAATGCAAGGCAATTTTGCCTAAGCGTTCCATCATATTGGGGCGACCAGCCATTCACAGAGGGACCTGTGTACATTGGCGCAATAATCTGTTTCCTGTTTGTTTTAGGACTATGCATAGTCAAAGGGCCATACAAATGGGCATTGCTCGGCGCGACCGCATTTTCAATCATGCTATCGTGGGGCCGCAATTTTGAAGGTCTGACAAGCCTCTTCTTCAACTACTTTCCAATGTACAACAAATTCAGGGCGGTATCATCAATACTAGTTATTGCCGAAGTGGCAATGCCTCTGCTTGGATTCATTGCCATTCAGCAAATCATTGACAAGAAGATAGACAAGCAAGAGCTCAAGAAGAGCCTTCTGCTATCAGGAGGAATAACGGGTGGGATATGCCTATTCCTTGCGATACTCGGGAAATCAATATTCAGTTTTTCATCGGCAAACGACGCACAGATATTCAAGCAATTACCCGACTGGATTAACGAGCTCATCCTCGACGAACGCGCCACAATGCTTACATCAGACGCTTTCAGGTCATTCGCATTCATTGCACTTGCTTTGATTGCAATAATGTTGTTTGCCAACGGAAAGATGAAACTGAAATATTTCCTGCCCGTTCTTGGATGCCTGATTTTGATTGACTTATGGCCTATAAACAAGCGATTTTTCAATGACGACAACTTTGTAACCGCAAAAGACAAGAAGAGTTATTTCGCCATGCAACCCTACGAAGAACAGATTCTTAAGGACAAAGACCCGAACTTCCGCGTGCTAAATTTGGCAAGCAACACGTTCAATGATCCACGCACATCGTACTACCTGAAGTCGGTAGGCGGATACCACCCTTCAAAGCTGCGCCGCTACCAAGACTTGATTGACGCTCACATTTCAAGAGGCAACATGGGCGTGCTGAACATGCTGAACACCAAATACATCATTCAAAACACAAAGGAAGGCGCTGTTCCGATGCTTAACCCGGATGCAATGGGCAACTGCTGGTTCGCAGATTCGCTTGTAGTGGCCAATACGGCAAAAGAGGAATCGGATGCACTGAACAGCATCAACATAAAAAACACCATAGTGACAGATGCGAAATTCGGCAACCTCACCGGCAATTTCAACACGGCACACGACTCTGCAGCCATCATAAGGCTAACAAAGTACAGTCCGGATGTACTTGAATATTCTTCGAGCACATCAATGGACAAGACCGCAGTATTTTCAGAGATATACTATCCGTTCGGATGGAAGGCCTACATCGACAACAAGCCTGCCGAGATTTTCCGAGCAAACTATGTGCTGAGAGCATTGAACATACCCGCAGGCGATCATCAGATAAAGTTTGAATTCCGCCCAGATTCAATTTACAAAGGCGACAAGATTGCAGTTGCATTTGTAATTGCAATGTTGGCATTTGTCACATTCAGCATTGGCTGGGGCGTTTATGGTGAAATTAAGGGTCAAAAAGCATAAGCACCTATTCCGTACACAAAAAAGTCAAGGCGGCATTCATCGGAATTGCCGCCTTGACTTTTTCCATATAAATGTCAGCCAATGGCCTCAACTATTGTATCCACTATTTTTTGCGATGGCATGACACCGTCCTTCGGATATAAATATCTCTTATAAAAATCATTACGTTCAGATGACTTGGAATCATTTCCGCCTATTACCACATCCTTGATGTAATTTTCCACATCTGATGGCTGATGGGCATGATAATGCAAGTCGAAACACATTTTGCCAAAGTAATTCATATGGTCAGTCGGATTATCCTTTACAAGAAACATTGTTGGTTTCTTAGTATACAAATACTCTGCCGTAAAAGTTGCACAATCATGGATCATTGCATCTGACGTCATAAACAAATCAGTATAATATCCATCTTCAAGTTGACCATTTGGCAAATCATTCCAACGTTGATAGTAAGCCTCGGTTCGTTCCTTTCCCCAAATGTTAATTAACTTAAACTTCAATACAGGATGGGGCTTAAAAGCGATCTGGATTTCTTCTTGATATCTTGACGCAAGTTCCAGCATAAAATCACAATAAGTGAAAAAGTTGGAAAAATTAAACAAGTAGTCTACTGTATGATGAGGTGCCCATATAATGCGTTTTTTTCGTTTCTGTTGAGGTTTCCACACATCAACAGGCGTATAATCCTGCAACATAAGAGGCTCCATACCCAAACTACCAACAACCTGAACATTGTCACCCTTACAAAAAGAGTGTTGAACCGCATCTTCCAAATGAGCTTCTGTTGGCACAAAGTGACGCCATAAAAGATTATTGAATGGCAGATTATAATTAGTACGATACAAATCAACACAACCAATGCCGTATGGAGCATAACAATTCAACTTGTCAAGAAACCTATATATATGGTATTGCGGCAAGGTATCCTTATATGGCTTGGTATAAAAAATTATATCAGGATTCAATGTTTTTCTTATATCTATCCATTTGTCATTAACAGAATCATAAGAATTGATGTATTGATAATTCATATGCTTGACAAATGCCACAGACTGGTCCATGACATGCCGCATCTCCCTCTTATCATAATTTAGATGGACATTAAAAGGACAAACAACGACATATGGGTCAAACCTATCATTCTCAACAAAAGACTCATATAATCTATCATACTTCCAAACGGAAGGACTTTGCAAGAAAAAAGCGACAACAATTTTGTCCTTACTTCTCAGTTGCACAAGTTCCTGTTCGCAACGGCATCTTGTCTTTTTCACTTTGTGCATCAAGCATTTTGACGACGATGATATGAACAAATCCCTAAAGGTAAAGACTTTGCAAAGTGTATCTCCCAACGAATACAAAAACACGCCCTTGATTTTGTCAAAAAGGTCCTTCATAAGATAGTTTCATTTAAGTTGTTTTGAAAACGGGAATTTAAGAACAATGACTATATGAGCCCATAATGTGGGTAAAAGCCCGAAATGACGACGCATGATATTGAATCGCTCCATCAACGATGCCTTTCTGTTCTTTGCAGAGATGCCTGCAAGCATGAACCTTGATATGTATTCTGGCACGTACACGTTTTTCCGAGAAGATGCGAGCACCTTGCAAGTCCAATCGTAATCAGATGAGAATCGGTAATGCAAATCGTAATCTGGCGCAATGCTGCGACGTACGACAATCGACTGATGGCAGACAACCAAGCCACCCAGCAAGTGCCGGAATTGCAAGTCGGCTGGTGCTATCTTGTGACGTTCGCCGCAAGGATTGTCGTTCTGATCAATTATCAATGTCTGCCCATAAACGACGTCGGCATCGCTATTATTGGCAATTGCATCAGCCACTTTTTGAGCTGTGCCGCCATCAAAGATCTTGTCACCGGCATTTATGAACCAGACGAAATCGCCTGTGGCCATTTTAATGCCCTTTGTCATGGCATCGTACAAGCCTTTGTCGGGCTCGCTTATCCATTTAAATTTAATATTTCTTGCCTTGAACAAAGGTTCTGACGACTTGACTATGTCCATTGTGGTGTCTGTCGACTTACCGTCCACAATTATGTATTCAATATCGGAGAAAGACTGACACGCAATACTTTGTATAGTATTACCAACAAAACGTTCCGCATTGAATGTTATGGTTATTATTGTGAGTTTCATGCTATCAATCCAAAATCGCAAACTTTTTTATTCCATGAGAAAAACGCTTTTCTTTTGAAGGGATTTGACTGTGGTTACGATACAATCGCTCCAAATAGTTTCCGCAATCAGCAGGCACCTTGAACATATGCCCTTCAAAACACATTTCCGACAAAGGGAATATTTCGTTTTTCATTCGCAGCCCATTGAACTGAGAGCCATACTCTATGACAAACTCATCAGGATGGAACAGCCTACACCATAGACGCACAATACTGACAAGACAGTACATAAAGGGATATAACACTGAAGCCAACATGTATTTTGCCATTCCGTCATAAAACAGATGGTATTTACGGCGCATGCATTTCCCGTATGTCTTTTCAACGAAACGTTTTATTGGCAAAGTTCCGTTTTCTGCGACAAAAATGTCAATCCAAACATTTTCCGTCTTTTCAGAAATGGCATTGCCTTCATCAGCGGAAACCTTGCCATAGTTTTCCGGATCCCACTGGCCCACAAGCCTGGTAACCTCCTGCCGAGTGTTGACAATGCGTGTCCATGGCCGACAGAACTGCTTGCTGGCCGGCAACACTTTCAATGTATCCTTCAACTCGGATTCCGCCACTTCAAGGAATCGGCCCAGGTCCTTTTTGAACATACACACGTCAATGTCGTCATCCCAAGGGATGAATCCGCCATGCCTTTCCGCCCCTAACAATGTGCCGAAATCGAGCCAATAGTCAATATTGTACTTTTGGCAAATACGGTCAAACTCTATCAAAATGTCAAGTTGGCTCATCTGCAATGTTCTCAACAACGACCCTTCAGGACAACATTCCTGTCGTAATTTCACATTTATCTCTTTATCAAAAACATCATTCATAATTACACTTGCTACCAAATATTTTATTTTTCAAATTGAGCATTGCATTGTTTGTATGCTTGCGTTCTGTGGGTGTCAAGCCAACAAAATAGACAGACAATGCTGTAACGAGCAATGACGATGCCACTACAGCAATAAAACGTGGCAGGACTCCGCCGACCATCATTTCGATGCACACTGGCACAGGTATTGAAATCACAGAAATCATTATCATTGGGACAAAGGCTGTCCGGAAATAATCTTTCAATGACAAGCCCACACATCGTCTTACGAAAGCCAAACGTGCCAAAATAGCCAAAGCACAGACAACTATTGACACATAGAATACTGTTTCGGCAGGGAACCCAAGTTTAAGGAGCAAATACGATATTGGCAATATCGTCAGTATAAACCCGCCACAGACCAATTGGTAATTCCTGATTTTTCCATATGCCTGCATCGATGATGCCAACGGGTTTACCAGCACCTCTATCAATCCATTGACGATTACCAAGCGGGTAAACAGCACTGTGTAATCGGGCACATTTTTTAGCCAGGCATCGAGCAAGACAGGAGTTTCGAGGAACAAAGGCAACGCTATGGCGAACATCAGGAAGTACGAGAACTTTGAGCTTTGGCAAACTAGTTTGAGCATTCCATCGACATCGCCGCTTGAGTACGACTTAATCAGCTGCGGTCGAACGGCCATAAAGAAATTGTCAACAAACGTCTGCATTGTGGCAAAAACCTTGTAAGCCAAGCCTCGCGCCGCATTGACAGCAGGCCCAAAAAATATGTTAAGAAGCAGATTCAATCCATGGCTCTTGCATAATCCTGACAGTGAGCCGATCATGTTCCAACCTGCAAACCCCAACATCTCCATAAATCGACTCTTATTCCAATAAAAACGCAATCTGCATTCTTTGTAAAAGCTATGGCAATATACTATATAGAACAGCGAGACGAGCATATTTACAAGCATCATCAAGACGGCATACAAGACAAGCCTGTCGCCGCCATAATGTTGAATCAGAATAGCTATTGCCAAATTGCCAAACACTTCCACCACACTCAAATAGGCGAAAACCTTCATTTTTTCCTTGGCAATCACCATTCCCATATACGGAGTCCGGACAATGGTGAACACAAACAGCAATACACTGCATTGGAACACCCACATAGCAGCATCTGACCTATCAACGACATTCATTTTACTATCGAGCAGCCATAGCCCGACTGTTTCCGCAAGAACGACTACAACAATGACAATTACAACAAACACCATAAAGCACAGGCTGAAAGTTTGTTGCAACCGTTCAAGGTCGTTGCGTCCTGTTTCGTAAGAGTAGAACCGCTGGCATGATGTAGACATTGTGCTGCACAGGAATGAGAACATCAACACTATGCCACCTACAGCATTGTATATTCCGAAGTCGATTTCGCCAAGTGCATCAAGCACAACCCTCGACGTGTAAAGGCTTACCAGCATGATAAGGCCGATACGCACATACAATAGCATTGTGTTCTTGGCAATTCGTTTCTGGTCAATCACCGACATTTTCCAAAATTTCCGTAAATGTAGTTTTTTTCTTGTCCTGAATGGCTTTTTTTAAACAAAACAAGCCACACGTCGATTAGATTCGCCATGTGGCTTATAACGCTAAATGAAATTCTATTTATTCGAATCAGAATATATTTCCTTTTCCTTTCTTATTGTCAGCGACACAAAGAATATTGAAATGAAACATGCGGCAAAAATCAAGGCGAACGCCCAGTTCCAGCCAGCATATTGAGCGACATATCCAAGGACCACATTGGCAAGGATTGCTGTTCCGAAGAAATATGTGCAGAAACCAATAAGTCCCACAGCTGCCCCCGATGCATTCTTTGGCACCATGTCCATTGACTGAACCGCCAAAAGCATGATAGGTCCATATACAAAGAATCCGATGCATATCAACGAGACAGTCACTACAGTGTAGCTTGATGAGAACTGCCAATACAACAAGACGAATATTGCGGCACACAGCATATATATGATATTCAAAAGTGCACGACGGCCTTTGAACACCTTGTCGCTCAACCATCCGCAAAGCAATGTGCCAGGAATGGCCGCAAATTCATATGCGAAATATGCCCAACCTGCATGCTTGATATCAAATCCATGAGCCTCGCTTAAATATGTAGGAGCCCAGTCAAGGCAGCCGTACCTGACCATGAACACAAATGCATCGGCTATGGCAATGCACCAAAGGAACTTGTTGCGCAAGATATATTTCGACATTATCTCCCTTACGGTCAATGTTTCTTCCGATTTTGCGCTGTAATCCTTCGGATAATCATTCTTCCATTTTTCAATAGAGCACAAACCGCATGACTGCGGTGTGTCACGGACCAACACATAAACCAGCAAGGCTATCATCAATGACACAGCTGCCGGGAATGCGAATGTACCTATCAAGAAATAATGTGTTGAATCTGCGCCGTAAAACCACGAGCCGAACCACATTGCGCCATAAACCGCCATTGGGCCGACCAATGCTCCTCCTATGTTATGAGAGCAGTTCCATACTGACATCATTGTTCCTCGTTCCTTTATTGAGAACCAATGTGTCACTATCCTGGTGCATGGTGGATACCCCATTCCATTGAACCAACCAATAAGGAAATTGAGGATTGCCATAATCATTATGGCCAAGGTCTTGTGTTCTTGTCCAAGATATGCTATTGGGACAATCATAAAAAACATTGAAATGGCTGCCAGGCCCAACCCCAACGGCAAAAAAGTACGTGCATTGCTTCTGTCGGAAACGCCGCCCATTATGAGACGTGAAAACGCATAAGCCAAGGCATTCATTGACAGCACAATGCTCAGCTCTCCCTTTTCAAAGCCGAATTGAGCCATATACGGGATGGCCATTGAAAAATTCTTGCGGACAATATAGAATCCCGCATATGCGACAAATGCGCCAATAAACACTTGCCAACGCAAGGCTTTGTATTTAGCATCCGCCTCTGGCCCCATTTGCTCTGCCAGATATGCTGGCTGTTTTAAGAACTTCAACATATCAATTACCATTTATCGTTTTCCTGTTCACGAATCATTTTCAGCAATGCGTAACCTTCAAACATATCCAGGTCCTCTTTTGTTGTAATCTTGATATTTGTCTGGTCGCCTTTTGAGAAATATATAGTGCGTCCCATCAAATACATCAAGCTCGTAGTGTGAGGCTCAACTTTGTCCAACAGTTGTTTTTCGACAGCCTCTTCATATAACTGCACTACATATTCAAAGCGGAAGCATTGTGGGCTGTTCAACTGCATAATTTTGTCTCTATCAACCCATTTGGTTGATTCCTTGCCATTGTCGTTTGAGCCTGTAAGCAGATAGCACGGGGTTGCCGACACGCAATTGCCTTTCTGTCTGCACACCTTGATGCCGTCGCTTATAATCTCCTTGCTTACATATGGCGAAGCGCCATAGTGTATCAAGACAATGTCGTCATCGCCTATCTTGCCCTTCAGATTGTCGACGCCATGCATTACCGACTCCTGGAATGTGCTTCCTCCAGGCGTAATCCATTTAACCTTGCTGAACCCGAATTTGTCACACAGTTTTTTAAGATAATCAATGTGTGTTTCAACACAGACTACCTCAATGGCGTCAATTTCAGAATGTTTTTGAAATGCATCAAGCGTATATGCCAAAATTGGTTTTCCAAGTACATTGACAAACTGTTTGGGCTTGCCAACACCGACACGGCTTCCAACGCCACCGGCCAATATTATGGCTATATTCTTGCTACCCGACTTTTCTGGGCTTTTGACTTCATTGGGCAACACTGACACTCCCAACACCGAACTTATCTTGTTTAGAGTAGTGGTAGTAAAGCCTTGTGCACCGGAAAGCCATCTGGACACTTCCGACTCCTTTTTTCCCATCTTGACGGCAAACTCACGTTGACTCATCTTCTTTTCTGCAAGAATTTCACGAATCTTGCCAGCTATTGCGTTATTCAATATTGATTTATCCATTCTTTATTGTTTTAAATTGTATGCAAAGTTATTTCAAGAAATGAAACCGCAAACAAAAAAATTAATATTTTAGTTAAGTTTTTGCAAAATCATATTTACAAAACAGTTAAAATGCAAATTAACTTCGTCAGAACAATATATTGACAAATGACAATCATTGTATTTCATTTTTTTTCAACACAAATCTTTTTTGTTCCTTTGCATTTGAATAGCAAAAACTAGAATATGAACTCGCTTGATTCAATTAAGTTCACAAACAAGATACTGCTGTCTTTTGCAGTTGTTTTGAGTCTGTACCTGCTCAAGGTGCTGTCATTCATATTTGTTCCACTTGCATTTGCTTGCTTCATATCTATAATGTTCCTGCCATTCATGCGTTGGACAAGCAAGCGCCGGCTGCCAAAGTATTTTGCGCTTTTTCTTGTAATGGCCATTATAGCTGTGTTTTTGATTGTATCAGTCAAGATTATGCAGTTGTCGGGAAGCGAGATTCTGGCCGGACGGTCTGAAATGTACCAGCGCCTTGACGAGAAGATAGGTGCCGCAGTAGAGCCATACATACAGCTTTTCGAGATTGACGTGAAAAAAGACGAAGGCCTGATAAAAGGTCTTGTCCACAACAACGAGGTGACAAAAGCAGTGGTCAGCTTTGTGGGTCCTGGACTGATACACATCAAAAACTTCACATCGACAGTAGCCATAACGCTATTCCTGATGATACTGATACTTGCGGGCTCCATCAACTTCAAGCTTGTAATGCAGGAGACGCTCTTCAACAAGCCTACCCAGGCTCTCGACGTATTCATCAAGATTGAAAGCAGCATCTCGAAATTTCTCTCGGTAAAGATTGGCACGAGCCTTGCAACAGGCATTTGCTTTGCCATTGCATGCTGGGCCTACGGCATCAGTTTCCCGCTGCTTTGGGGAATATTGGCTTTCGGCCTGAATTTCATACAGATGCTCGGTTCCATATTTGTGACCATAGCCGTCTGCCTTATGGCGATAATCGACATAAGCCACCCGGGCGCGCTATCGGCGGCAATCATCACATTGATTGGCATTCAGGTACTGATAGGCTCGGTTGTCGAGCCAATTCTCATGGGCAAGTCATTCAAGATAAACGTTGTGACGGTATTGATAATGCTGCTGTTCTGGGGCTTTTTGTGGGGCATTGCTGGAATGATTCTGGCCGTACCGATGGCCGTTTTGACAAA
>CALABN010000147.1 GCA_937885735.1 uncultured Bacteroidota bacterium
CTATCCTCGTAATTTCAGAAACTTTCGACTCGAAGCGGATACGGTATCCGACGGTCTCTCCGACCTGCTCTCCGAGGAGATATGCCATCCTCTCCGCTATCTGTCTTGCGGCAATCCTGCGCGGTTCCAGCATGAGCACCTTCCCTTCGGTCTTAAGTCCGTTCAGTATGGTGATGGGGAGCAGTGTCGACTTTCCTGCTCCGGGCGGGGCGGTGATGACGAGGAACGGGTTCTCGCGCAGGCTCCTGTTCACTTCGTCCACGATGGCCGCCGCCGGGAGCCTTTCCGGAGTGCATTCTTCTTTGCGTATTATTTCTTTCATTCCACAGGCTAAGATAGACATTTTATCCTCAAAAACCTTTATCTTTGTATTTCATGGATGCAAAGGAAGAGAAGAAACTGCTCAAGGATATCACGGAGCAGGAATACAAGGAAGGATTCGTCACGGACGTCGAGCAGGAATATGTCCCGAAAGGTCTGAACGAAGACATCATCCGTACCATCTCCGCTCTGAAGGAAGAGCCGGAGTGGCTTCTCGAATTCCGTCTGGACGCTTTCCGCAAATGGCAGGCGATGGAGCAGCCGGAGTGGGGGCATCTGGATCTTCCGAAGATTGACTATCAGGACATTATATACTACGCCGCTCCGAAGAAGGACTCCGAGAGGCCGAAAGAGATTGACCCTGCTCTCGCCGAGACTTTCGAGAAGCTCGGCATTCCTCTCCATGAGAGGGAAGTGCTGGCCGGAGTGGTTGCGGTCGATGCCGTCTTCGATTCAGTGTCCGTGAAGACTACGTTCCGCGAGACGCTTGCCGAGAAGGGCATCATCTTCTGCTCGTTCTCCGAGGCCGTGAAGGAGCATCCTGACCTCGTCCGCAAGTACCTGGCTTCCGTTGTCCCCGCCGGGGACAATTATTTCGCTGCGCTCAATTCCGCCGTCTTCTCCGACGGCTCGTTCTGCTATATCCCCAAGGGGGTGCGCTGCCCCATGGAGCTCAGCACCTACTTCCGCATCAACGCCGCAAAGACTGGCCAGTTTGAACGCACACTCATTGTCTGCGACGACGACAGCTACGTCAGCTATCTTGAAGGATGCACTGCGCCACGACGCGATGAGAGCCAACTGCACGCCGCCATTGTGGAGATTGTGGTGATGAACAATGCCGAGGTTAAATATTCAACCGTGCAGAACTGGTATCCAGGCGACAAGGACGGCAAAGGCGGCATCTACAACTTTGTAACCAAACGCGGACTTTGCAAGGGAGTAAACTCGAAACTGTCGTGGAGCCAGGTTGAGACAGGCTCTGCCATAACGTGGAAATATCCAAGCACAGTGCTGTTAGGCGACGGCTCTACATCGGAATTCTATTCGGTGGCCGTCACCAACAACTTCCAGCAGGCCGATACTGGCTCAAAGATGATACACATTGGCAAGAACACCAGCAGCCGAATAGTGTCGAAAGGCATATCGGCAGGACGAAGCCAGAACAGTTACCGCGGACTTGTCAAGATATCGGCAAATGCCGACGGCGCGCGCAACTTCTCGCAGTGCGATTCATTGCTTTTAGGCGACAAGTGCGGTGCCCACACATTCCCGTACGTGGAGTGCAACAACAACACCGCTGTGCTTGAACACGAAGCCACCACGTCAAAGATTGGCGAGGACCAGATTTTCTACTGCAACCAGCGCGGAATATCAACCGAGGATGCAGTCGGATTGATAGTCAACGGCTACGCCAAGGAGGTGCTGAACACCCTGCCAATGGAATTTGCTGTTGAGGCGCAAAAACTGCTTCAGGTAAGCCTTGAAGGAAGCATCGGATAAAGGCACAAAGTCAGTTAACAATTAATAATTCACAATTAAGAGGACAAAGTACTTAAAACGTATAACATAGAACGTAAAACTTAAAACATAGGACACAAATGGTAAAACACGTTATTCTCTGGCAATTGAAAGCCGAATTGAGCGAAGCCGAAAAGGCAACTGTAAAAAAAGATATTAAGGAAGGCCTTGAAGGCTTGTTGGGCAAGGTTCCTGGATTGACCGAGATTAAGGTCAACATCAACGGTCTGGCATCATCAAATGCCGACGTTATGCTTGATTCAACATTGGTTGACGAAGCCGCACTCAAAGGCTATGCCGTTCATCCTGAACACGTAAAGGTGGCAAACGAGAAGGTGCGCCCATTCACCGCTACCCGCGTCTGCCTCGACTACGAGATTTAATTGCAAATTACATCGGGGGCGATTACGATTCAACAAATCAACAATTCAACGCATCAACATTATGCTCGACATAAAAGACTTAAAGGCATCTATCGACGGCAAGCCGATTCTTAAGGGCGTGAACCTTCACATCAACGCTGGCGAAGTGCACGCCATAATGGGACCCAACGGTTCGGGAAAAAGCACCCTGTCGTCGGTGCTTACAGGCAACAGCCGATTTACAGTTGACGGCGGCGAAGTGACCTTTATGGGTCGCAACCTGCTCGAAATGGCACCTGAAGACCGCGCACGTTTGGGACTGTTTATGAGTTTCCAGTATCCTGTTGAGATTCCAGGCGTAAGTATGGTCAACTTTATGCGTGCCGCTGTCAACGAGAAACGCAAGTTCAACGGTCAACCCGCCTTGTCGGCGCAGGATTACCTGAAAATGATGCGCGAAAAGAGCAAGTTGGTGGAAATTGATTCCCGACTGACTTCGCGTTCCGTAAACGAGGGTTTCAGTGGCGGTGAGAAGAAGAAGAACGAGATATTCCAGATGGCAATGCTTGAGCCTCGCCTGTCTATCCTCGACGAGACTGATTCTGGCCTCGACATTGACGCCCTTCGCATAGTGGCAAACGGCGTCAACAAACTCAAGACACCCGAGACTTCGGCCATTGTGATAACCCACTACCAGCGTCTGCTCGACTACATAGTGCCCGACGTGGTGCACGTGCTCTACAACGGACAAATTGTAAAGACTGGTGGCAAGGAGCTCGCCCTTGAACTTGAAGACAAGGGCTACGATTGGATTAAAAGCGAGTTCGATAATAAATAGCGTATGGCACAAGTCGATTCTTCTGCAATCAAGAACAAGCTGTTGGCGCTTTTCGACAAGTACCAAGCCACCATTTCCAGTGGAATGCCCGAGGTGATGAACCGTCATCGCGCCGCAGCGATTGAGCATTTCAGCGAAAGCGGAATACCAGCCAAAGGTTGCGAGCGTTACAAGTACACCGATATGATGATTGCCTACGGGCACACATACGCTTATTCGTTCAGCCCTGCCAAGGGCAAGGTGGACAAGTTGGCTATGTTCCGATGCACCGTGCCAAACCTCGACACTTATACGGTGATTGTCAACAATGGCTGGCTTGATGCCGAAAACAGCACCCTGCCTGCCAATGTCGTCATTTCCGACACGGCTTCAGGCGCACAGTCGCATCCCGACCTTTTCGACAAATATTACAACACTCTGGCAAGTGCGAAGAAGGATGGCATCCTATCACTTAACACCGCATTCGTACGTAGTGGCATCTTTATATATATTCCTGACGGAGTGGTAGTTGACAAGCCAATGCAGATTATCAACATACTGACGGGCGAAAATCCTCTGATGGTGAACCAGCGCAACCTGATTGTGGCAGGGCGGGGCAGTCAGTCGAAGATAGTATTCTGTGACCACACCCTGACAAACCAGCAGTTCATGCTCAACAACCTGACAGAGGTGGCCATGCTCGACGATTCGATGCTCGACTGCTACAGCATACAAAACCTTAACGACAGTTCGTCGCAGGTATCATCACTGTTGTTCGACCAACATGCCAACAGCCGTCTGCTCACCAACACGCTCACGCTTCATGGCGGGTTTGTGCGCAACAACATGGAGGTGCTCTTCAGCGGACAGCACGCCGAATCGAACCTTTACGGCCTCTCGTTGCCCGACGGTCACCAGCATGTGGACAACTACACCTACATTGACCATGCCGTGCCCAACTGCACCAGTTTCGAACTCTACAAGAACGTGCTCAACGGCAATTCCACAGGCGCGTTCAACGGCTACGTGCTTGTAAGGCCCGATGCGCAGAAGACCAACGCCATGCAGTCGAACAAGAACATCTGCATATCGCCTTCGGCGAAAATGTTCACCAAACCGCAACTCGAAATCTATGCCGATGACGTGAAGTGCAGTCACGGAGCCACTGTTGGACAGCTCGACGAGAGGGCTCTCTTCTACATGCAGCAGCGATGCATTGGCGAAGCCGAGGCCCGAATGATGCTTATGTCGGCATTTGCCCACGAGGTTGTCCGCACCATAGCCATACCAACCCTTGCCGACCGCTATGCCGAAATGATAGAGAACCGTCTGCGCGGCAAGCAGTCAACCTGTGGCGATTGCTTCATGCATTGCAATAAGTAGGATTTGGAATTAGTGCATTAGTGCCTGGCGCCTAGAGCCTGGTTTTTGCAAGTTGAAAGTTATGCGCTGTAGGTACGTCGTGTTGAGGTGACCCCAAAAAGTTGGACAAAAACTTTTGGGGTCACCTCAAATTTGCGTCTCTACCGATTCAACTACCAGAAACTAAACCTCTAAACTGCTCAACCTCTCGACTTTTACAACACCGAGGACGCCGTACGCGGTGTCACTACAAAATTTACCAAAAATTCGGCTTAATGGTCAAATTTGGTGATAGAAATCGTGTAATATTTTGAAATACATATTATTGCATAATAAATTCTAGTTATGCAAAAAAAAATGCTTTTTCTGTGATTCAAAAAAGATTGTAAAAGATGGTTTTAGTAATGGACAGCAACGTTACCGATGCCGCGATTGCGGTCGCCGATTCACCGATAAACACCGTGTCGACGTCAATAAAATATATGTAGAGTATTTAGAGGGGAAACAAACATTGACGCAGTTGGCGGAACGGCATCTTGTCTCAATCAGTACTATTCAACGCAAACTGAAAAAACACCGACCATTTTCATTGAAAATGATGCCGTGTGAGGTTGTTATCTTGATGGATACTACATATTGGGGACATAATTTTGGAGTTGTGACAATTAAGGATGCACACCGAAAAAACGTACTTTGGAGAAAATTCATCTACCGTAATGAACGGATAGCAGATTATCTGGAAGGAGTCAAATATTTGGAAGACAGTGGCTTTGAAATCAAAGGTGTGGTTTGCGATGGTTTGCGCGGTCTTATCAAGGCATTAGGTCGGTATCCTGTTCAGTACTGCCAGTTCCATCAAGTAAAGTTTGTTAGATTGAAACTAACAAAACATCCTGAAAGTGAGGCCGGTAGAGAATTGTTGGACTTGTGCAAATTTATGTTTCGTACAGACAAGGAATCGTTCATTGGAACTTTTGATATGTGGCACGAGAAATACAATGACTACTTGAATGAACGTAGTGCACCTGACGAAAAAGGTCATACACATTATCTACATAAGCGTCTACGAAGTGCATATCTTAGTCTATACCGAAATATGAATAATTTGTGGGTTTGGTATGACCATATAGAATTAGGCATTCCGAACACTAACAACGGAATAGAGGCTTTATTTACGGACCTAAAGACTAAGCTACGTGTTCATAATGGATTGTCGAAAAAAAATAGAGAACATTTCATTGATGAATACTTTGCTTTTATCACCAAATTTGACCATTAGTGATTTTTTTCAATGAATTTATCAC
>CALABN010000148.1 GCA_937885735.1 uncultured Bacteroidota bacterium
AGGAACACGAGAACAGTTACAAGCAGTTCGACCCGTCGCCACGCTACAACGCCCGCGACCTGTCGATTGTGCTCGGAATGCAACACCAGGCGAAGGTACTGCTGGGTTCGGCCACGCCGTCGCTCGAGAGTTACTACAACGCACGAATGGGACGCTACGGCCTGGTTGAACTTACACACAGGCACGGCAGCGCCGTCCTGCCCGACATTGAGATTGTGGATACGCTGAAGGCCCGTCGCAAGAAACTGATGAGCCAATGCTTCAGCCAGACGCTGTTGGGCTCTATTGACAACGCGCTGGCCAGCAACGAGCAGGTCATTCTGTTCCAAAACAGGCGTGGCTACAGCCCGTTCCTCGAATGCTCGGAATGCGGTTACGTGCCCAAATGCAAGCACTGCGACGTGAGCCTGACTTACCACAAGGGCATCAACAAACTGGTGTGCCACTACTGCGGATATACTGTCAACGTGGCCAACTCGTGCGACCATTGCCACCAAAACACTATGAAACTGGCTGGATTCGGCACCGAACGCATTGAGGACGAACTGAAACTTATTTTTCCGCAGGCAAAAGTTGCACGCCTCGACACCGACACCACACACTCAAAGCACGGTGGCGAAAACATTATCCGCGACTTCCAGGAACACAGCATCGACATACTGATTGGAACACAAATGGTGTCAAAAGGCCTCGATTTCGACCACGTGAGCATTGTGGGTATCCTCAACGCCGACAATATGCTCGGCTTCCCCGACTTCAGGGCTTTCGAACGCAGTTACCAACTAATGGCTCAAGTGAGCGGTCGCGCTGGGCGAAAAGACAAGGTGGGCAAGGTGATTATCCAAACGGCAAACCCCGACAACTGCATTGTGAAACAGGTGGTTGACAACGACTATATCGGTATGTATATGTCGCAGATGATTGAACGAAAGAACTTCTTCTACCCGCCTATCAGCCGAATAATTTCAATAACACTAAAGCATCGCGACAAGCAAACCGTTGAATCTGGCGCACGCCAACTGTTCGACCGCATCTGCCAAATAAACGGACTGGTTGCCCTTGGCCCCACCACGCCTGCCATCAACCGCATTCAAAACCAATACCTGATGAACATTTTGGTGAAATTGAGCAAGACCGACACTCTTCAGGCCAAACAGGAAATGCAAGATGCCATCGACTTCTTCCTTCAACTTCCTCAATACAAAAATGTTACGGTGGTTGCCAATGTGGACCCGATGTAGTATTTAAAGGTCGATGGTTGAGTTATTGGTAAAGTTTAAGGTTGAAACGTGTAGAGATTTAGAAATTATCCGCTGTAGGGACGTCGCGTGCGGCGTCCGTGTGTATGTTAAGATGTTTGTTATTGTGAATTTTTTCTTTCTCTGTGGTTCTCTATGAATTCTCTGTGGTTCTTCGTGTAACTTAAAGATTACACACAGAGTTGCACAGAGTTAACACAGAGTTTTTCATTTGATAAAGTTTAGCCATTCTGAATTGTGAATTAACGTAATTCGATTTACCTTGCCGACCTAAATCTAAAAATCAAATGCGAACTTTACTGACGTTATTCCTTGTAGGATTGAGCCTTGCCGTGATTGCAGGCGACCACGGCACCACAGTGGTGAAAGTTGACGGAAAATTCTATTCAACACCAATAGTGACAACCGACGGCAATGTGGTCATAGCCTCTCACAACAAGTCGTTGTACCTGTTCAATAGCAAGGGGCAACTGCAGAATACCTTCACCGCCAAAGGCTGGATTCACGCAACACCCCGCCAGTTGTCCGACGGACAGATTGCCATTGGCAGTTACGACAAATACTTCTACTTTCTCGACAAGGACGGCAACTACGTGAGCAAGATAAAGCCTGGTGGCAAGATTTTCACCGAACCTGTCGAGATTGGCGACGTTATTGCATTTGGCACAAGCAAGGGCAAGGTGGCTTTCTACAACCGCAAGACCGACTCGCTCTACTACACCAAAGTGCGCGGTAAAATAATCCACGGCTCTCCATTGGCACTGACAAACGGCGACGTGGCCATTGGTGGCAACGGCAAGCGCTTCTGCATAATTGACACTGACGCCAACCTTAAGGCACAACTCAAGACCAAAGGCTGGATTATGCACACCAAACCCGCAGAAACCTTCGACCATCAGGTGGTGATTGGAACATACGGCAAGCGCCTCTACTCAACCGACACGCTCTGCAACCTCAAATGGCAACAAAAGGTTGGCGGACGAATCCACAGTTCAATAAAGCAGACTCCCGACGGCAACATTGTGTTTGGCTCTTTCGACGGTAAGGAGTACTGCTTCAGCAACAACGGTACACTTGTAAACAGTTACCAAACCGACAAGAAGGTTGTATCATCGCCCGCAATGGTCAACGACAGCGTGTTTGCCATTGGCGGAATCGACAAGCGCATCTACCTGCTGACCACAAAATGCGAAGTGTTGGGAAGCATCAAGTGTGAAGGCAGCTTCTTCTCAACGCCCATTGTAACCCCCGACGGTACCATCTTCTGTTGCACAATGAAAGGCGTACTCTATTTTGTGAGCAAGGAAACCATCGACAGCATTCTGTCAGGCAAAGTCAAGAGCATCGAACTTGAGGAAGGAAAGTATGATGCCATTTTAGTGCACTAGTGCCTGGTGTTGGGTAAAGTTTAAGGTTATGCGTTGTAGGGACGTCGCGTGCGGAGTCCGTGTGTGTAAAGGTCGAGAAGTTTAGAGGTTTAGTAATTGGTAAAGTTGAAAGTTTAAGGTTTAAAGTTTAAATAATCCCTTAAATTGTTAATTATTAATTGTTAACTGTTAATTGGAAAATCCTAAATCTCAATTGTCCACCCAAACCACACCCACAAGGCGCTCGTAGTCGCCTGCCACGGGGTTGTAGAAAAGCGTGAACATATAACTGTTGCCCGTTTCCGAATGTGAGCCCTCAAAGCGTTCCAAATCAACCTTGCCGTCGTAGTAACTCTTACAAACGTAGATATAGTCGTAAACGCCCTGTTTCAGGAACAGGTCGGCCTCATAGCGCTTTGCCTGGAAATTGTAGCGCATAATATTGGTAGAGTCGAGTTGCCAATTGTTGAACGCGCCACACACATACACATCGGCATCGAGCACAGGCTCTACATTCAGCGTCGGGTGCACAAAGGCATAGTCGGCCGAACGGTAAAAATCGTCCTGGTTCTTGTTCTCCGAATAGGCATACACCACATACTGCCCGTTTTGGTCCGTTTCCGTAAAATACGGCTTGAATGCACGGCTCTCGTCGGCGGGTGTGGTGACGTGGAAATAAGGTGCAACATAGTCAACCGTATTGTAGTTTATCTGCGTCTGCTTGAGATAGCGCAAGTCAAGCCGGCGAAACTCGTTCCCGGCTGCCACAAGCATATCACCCGCGTACGAA
>CALABN010000149.1 GCA_937885735.1 uncultured Bacteroidota bacterium
ATATTGGAAAAGCGTTTGCAAATATTTTTCAAGATGGTTTTATTCTGTCTTTAACAGATGCAAGTAATTTATCAGTTATCATTTTTGTAATTATTCTTGGTGCAATGGTAAAACTACTTGATTGGTCAGGTGGTTCGGCGGCGTTTGGAAGATGGATGGCAAGCCGTATTAAAACAAAAGTTGGTGCGCAGCTTGCTACTGTTCTTCTTGGAATTGTATTTTTTATTGATGACGGTTTTAGTTGTTTATCAGTAAGCAATATCATGAGACCAGTGTTTGATGAGAAAAAGATTTCAAGAGCAAAACTTGCATATATTGTTGATAGTACTGCAGCTCCTGTTTGTATCTTGATGCCAATTTCATCTTGGGGCGCTGCTGTCAGTGGTTATGTAGATGAGGGTAATGGACTATATTGGTTTATTAGAACTATACCATTTAATTTTTATGCAATATTTGCATTGATGTTTGTTGCATCAATGGTATTTTACATTAATTATAATGTTACATCACATAAACCAAGACAGATAGAGCATAGCTATGTATCGTTTAATAACTGGCAGGTGGTTCATGATAATGGTGTAAGAGAGGATGTTGTTTTACCGTTTAGTGTGGATCCACTAAACGATAAAAGAATATAAATATCCTTTCGGATAATATATACAATTTTATTATCAGTAATGTTCATAAAGCAAAAACCGACCGGAGTATCATTGCACAACAAAACGCTTGTCGCTTCCGGCAAAAACTCCGCATAGATGCTTTTTGTAATTTTATCCAAAATATCAAAAGTTCCGTGAGGCTTGCCAATTGATTGAGCGTGGCGCAGGAACAAGCATTTCCGAATACAGCCAGTTGGAGTCGGTTCTTGACAAATACTTTGCCGATGCTGAAAAATGCATGGCCGACGGCAAGATTGCTTCCGACTATGTCAATGAGACCCGTGGTGGTACAAAATTGATAATGAACGAATTGAATAAAGTATTATAATAGGCAGGGACCATAGTTCTGGAATAGAGACTGTCCATAGCCACAAAACAACAAAAACATTGAAATTCTCTGAATTTAATTTGCATCCGCAAGTATTTGAGGGCGTTGACGCAATGGGTTTCGACGAGGCCACACCTGTTCAGGAACAGGTCATTCCTGTCGCTCTCGAAAAACGCGATTTGATTGCTTGTGCACAGACGGGTACAGGCAAGACAGCCGCTTACCTTTTGCCATTGTTACATCATCTTACAACTCACAAGGAACAGAAAATCAAGGCTTTGATATTGGCGCCAACTCGTGAACTGGTTATGCAGATTGACCAGCAGTTCCAAGGGTTTGGATATTTTTGCGGAGTCGAGTCGGTTGGCATCTATGGAGGAAACGACAGTGCCATTTGGGACCAGCAACGTTGCGCCATTGAAGACGGTGCCAATGTCTTGATTGCCTCGCCAGGCCGTTTGCTTTCTCATCTCAATTTGGGGTATGTAAAGTTGGACAGCCTTGAATATTTGATTCTTGATGAGGCCGATAAAATGCTCGATATGGGTTTTGTCGATGATTTGAAACGTATCATCACATATTTGCCGTCCAACCGTCAAACGCTGATGTTTTCGGCTACTATGCCACCAAAAATCAGACAGTTGGCAAACTCTATATTGAGGAATCCTGCTGAAGTCAACATTGCCATTTCCAAGCCTGCCGAAGGCGTTTTGCAGACAGCGTATATGGCCTACGATGGTCAAAAGAATAAACTTATTGAGTTGATTCTTAAGGACAAGGATTTAGACAGTGTTATAATTTTTGCATCAACTAAAAGCACCGTAAAGACATTGGTCAACGATTTGCGTCGTGCCAAACTCAATGCCCGTGCCATTCACAGCGACCTTGAACAGTGTGACCGCGAGGCTGTTATGCTCGATTTTAGGAATCACAAGTTCACCATTTTGGTTGCAACTGACATTGTATCTCGTGGCATCGATATCGACAATATCAGCCTTGTGATGAATTACGATGTTCCTCGTGACCCTGAAGATTACGTTCACCGAGTAGGGCGCACTGCCCGTGCCAAATCAACAGGACAGGCAATAACACTAATAAATCCTGACGATGTCCAGCGATTTGCAAAAATAGAGTCGCTTATCGGTTATGCTATTGACAAGCCTCAATTGCCTGAAGAATTAGGTGAGGCGCCAGTGTATAACCCAGAGGCATTTGAGCGCAAGCCACGTCGCAATTTCCATCGTGGCGGACGGAATAATGGAAAGAGGCATTTCAATGGTCCAAGACGTAAGGGTCAAAATGGTGGTAGTCAAAAGTGAAATCGGAATGTATGAAAAATAAAAAAGGATCCTTAAGACTCCTTTTTTTTGTTTTATGAGGAATGCTTTATTTTCTCTTATTAAGATACCATTCCACAGTTTTCAAAATTCCGCTTTCAAAGTTTTCGTCGGCACGCCAACCTAATTCGTTCTCAATCTTTGTTGCATCAATGGCATATCGGCGGTCGTGGCCCGCACGGTCTTGTACGAAGGTGATTAGTTCCTTGTATGATTTGCCGTCATTGCGAGGTCGTTGATTATCCAAAATGCCACAGATTGTATCTACAATTTGCAGGTTGGTGCGTTCGTTTCTGCCACCAATGTTGTATGTCTGGCCTGCTTTGCCACGATGATAAATCAAGTCGATGCCAGCGCAGTGGTCAATTACATACAACCAATCGCGAATGTTCTTTCCGTCGCCGTAGATTGGTATGTTTTCGCCAGCCAATGCCTTGCGGATAATTGTTGGAATAAGTTTCTCATTGTGTTGTTTTGGCCCGTAGTTGTTAGAGCAGTTGCTTGTTGTTACATTCATTCCGTATGTGTGGAAATATGCTCTGACAATAAGGTCTGAACTGGCCTTTGCTGCAGAATATGGGCTGTTAGGCGCATATGGCGTGGTTTCAGTGAAGAATCCAGTTTCGCCAAGAGTACCATATACTTCATCAGTTGAAATATGGTGGAATCGGCATCCTTCATATTCCTTCTTGTATTTGAAAGGTGCATCCATCCAGTATTTGCGGGCAACGTCAAGCAATGTGAAAGTGCCGTTTATATTGGTTTTGATGAAAATTTCAGGTCCGTTTATTGAGTTGTCCACGTGTGATTCTGCTGCAAAATGGATTACACCGCGAATGTCGTACTGTTTGAAAAGATATTCAACCAATTCGCGGTTGCAGATATCGCCTTGGACAAATGTGTAGCGGTCGTTGTTCTCAACTTCCGACAGATTATCCAGATTGCCTGCGTAAGTCAGTTTGTCAAGGTTGATGATGTGGTATTTAGGATGTCTTTCAATAAAATATGGGATGAAATTAGAGCCAATGAAACCTGCTCCTCCTGTTACTAAAATTGATTCACTCATATAGTTTGTCTGAAAAGTTAAACAATTCTGCGTTTTTTAAACTACTGGCAGCCAAGTCTTTTTCTGAAAGATTAAGTTCAAAATTGACTTTTGGCCATTGTATGTTCAAGTCGGGGTCATCGAAACGAATGCCTCGTTCACTCGCTTTATTGTAGTAGTTGTCGCATTTATAAACAAATGTAGCGTGTTCGCTTAAGACCAAAAAACCGTGGGCGAAGCCTCTAGGAATGAAGAACTGTCGTTTGTTCTCTGCAGATAGTACAACTCCAACGTATTTGCCGAAAGTTGGCGATCCCTTGCGTATGTCAACAGCCACATCATATACTTCGCCTTCAATTACGCGCACAAGTTTCGACTGCGAATATGGCTGCATTTGGTAGTGCAATCCACGTAAAACACCACCAGTAGATGAGGATTCGTTGTCTTGTATGAATTTTGTGTTGCACACGTTCTCAATAAACTGATTTTCGCGAAATGTCTCGCAAAAATATCCTCGTTTGTCGCCGAATATCTGAGGTTCCAAAATCACGACACCCGGTATGTCAGTTTTTATGAAATTCATTTTTTAGTTTTTTGTACTTTTCATAATCCCTCCCCTTATAT
>CALABN010000150.1 GCA_937885735.1 uncultured Bacteroidota bacterium
CATTGAAAATAGGTGGAGTCAAGACATCGGTCTCTGCCTGGAATATCAAAGGAGATGATGAACACGCTGGTGCTCAGGTGGATATGCTGATTGTCCGCAATGACAACATTGTCAACCTTTGTGAGATGAAGTTTACTGGAACACCTTTCAGTATCGACAAGGATGAAGAACTTAAATTGCTGAATAGGGTGGAGACGCTCAAAAAAACATTGTTGTCACGCCAGACGGTTCATCTTACATTGCTTACCACATATGGCCTAAATGTCGGGAAATATGGGGGCAAGGTGCAAAGTGTAATTAATATGGATAGCTTGTTTGATTGACGTAATCGGCAGAATAAAGTATATCTTATTCTGCCGACAAAAGAGTGTCTGGTATCCGAATATTCCAAGTAATACAATGTAATCCACCTCCTAGTCGAACAATGTCACGCATTCGAAATTGGCGAACGATGCAGTCTGGATTAGCATCTTTGACGTATTTCAAAGCATATTTGTCTTCGGCAATGCCCAAAGAAGGCATAATTATCTTGTTGCCTACTTGAAGATAGTTGACGTATGCCCAGTTTAAATCAAAATTTTGATTAGAATCCGGTATTTTATCAAATAACATTTCAGTTACTTCAAAGCCATTGCTTTCAATTATTTTCCTTATTTCAGAAGCCTCTTTTGCATCTGTCTCACGATGATTAGACATTAATACTTTGTTTCCTCCACACCAATGAATGAATCCATCAGAATGTCCATATACATCATCGCTATTTTCAATTTTATGCCAAGGAATAACTATGATTTCCGATTTTAGTTCCTTTGATAATTGTGATAACAAGTGTTCTTTGTTTTCACTTTGCATCAGGACTTTGCTTGTGATTACAAACTTGTCGCCACAAGGTGTAACGTTTCCACCATCGAGTAGTATGTCTGTTTCTGTGTAGTTGATGCCTAATTCGTTGCAGGCTTTGTGTGCATCTGTTATATATTTCCTGAATTTGTTATTGTTCAGATAGTCAGGATAATACTTGTATAACAGAAAGTCTTTGTCTTCCAATTGGATAGGCATATAGTCTCTAGCCCAAATGTCATTTGTCTGACGAATGATTCTCCAAGTAATATCCATCTCATCCATAAGTTTTGTCAGTCTGTTGAATGTATACTTGTAGTTTGTTTTTAGTGTGTCTGATATGAAGACAACATTTGTGTTTCGGTCGTGATGTTTATCGTTCATAGTTAAAATGGTATATTGTCTGCAATTGGAAAATTATCGTCATTTGTGTCAAATTCATCATCATTTGTGTCAAATTCATCATCATTCATAATGGCATTAGGAATTTGTTCAATCCATTTAAACATAGTATCAATAATGATTCCGAGTTGGTTTCTTGAAAGTTCCAATCCTTCTTTTATAAGTGAATTTGATATGTGGCAGTATAATTTGTCGATATTGATGATGTCACCGTTATAGTACAAATTATCCCAATACTCCGTAAATGAATCATTTATACATTTCCATACGTTGTAGGATAGACGGAACTCTATGTTGCTTCGTACATATCTTTCCATTGTTTGTGGTGAAAATGCGTCGTTTGAATTCGGATTAAATCTCATTAGATTGTATCTTGTTGATTCATACTGAAGTAATGTATTCAATATATAATCATTAGATTCTGTTTTTGCAATATTCGCCAACTTTGTTGCCATATATTCGTCTTGCAAACATCCGTAACCGTATTTTAAACATCTGGCAATGTTGTAGATGCATTTTGTTCCAGCACCGTTTTCCAATGCAAGTCTGTAACAGGCGAATGCTTCATATAAATCGGTTTCTACATAAAGACCATATTCATAGCATTTCCCCATTAAGTTATATGCATTGCCGTCTTTGTTACTAACAGCAATTTCTAAATATTTCCACCCTTCTTCAAGGTCCCTGTTTGTTTCATCTTCAATATAAATGTGCGCAATGGCGCTATTTGATTTTGTATAGCCTTTGCTTAATGCCAATTTGTATAAATACAACGCTTGCTTTATGTCTTTTTCTACGCATAGTCCGAAATTGTACATTTTTGCAAGGTTGTACATTGCAGTCGGAAATCCTTTGTCGACAAGGGAGTGAAGAATCTGCATGGCCTTTGGGTAATTGTGGCTCTTAAAAGAGCCATTGCAATGGCCGACTGCCAAAATATTGCCAGCCATCAGATATCCATCTTCATACAACCTTTCAAGTATGTTGACGCATTCTTCTATATCTCCATTATTCAAATAACTAGATGCTTGTTTGAGTTTTGAAGACAAATAAGAATCACCTTTCCTGACATATATAGGTGGGGTGGATGCATCAATAATTAGGATATTTTGCTGTTTCATATTGATATATGAATTAGATTCTTATTTTTCGTTTTCAGTGTAGCGATATTTTTCTTTGACAAATTTGTCAAATTCATTACATAATTCATTCTCTGTTATATATGCACTTGAATATGCCGACATTATGTAGTTTACTTTGTCTTTGGTTTCTTTTTTGCCTTTGATGTTTTTTCTTTCAATCGAGTTTGGCATAGTTCTTTCTGTCGGGTGTACTACTAATACTGGAAAATCGTTTAGAAGTCCAGTAGCATCGTGGGTACGGAATAATTCAGCACAAGCCAAAGGTTTGTTTAGATTATCTTCTTCTTTGTCAGAATTCTCTTTTTTCAGTCCTCTAATTAAGATGCCTCCGAAATATGAATTTTCTGTTAATATGGGTTTGAGATTGGTTACTTTGTTTTTTGTTACTGGTTCGTACTCAATATTGCTTTTATATGTAAGGTCGATTCCTCCAAAGTCATTCACATACCATTGCATAGCATCGCATTTTCGTGGATGTGTTATGATGTCCTTGTGATTTTTGTTGTAGAAATAAAACTCAATATCAGTGAACAGATAGTATTCGTTGCCTTTTTTTATTGCACATTTTTCAAAAAGAAATTTGGCAACGTCTTTGAAATTATTTTTAATATTTTCATTTGTTGAGTTTTCTGATAAAGTGAGTAGTTGTTTTAACTCATTTAATCCATCTTTTGAATCCATAGTCCTAATATTTAAAAATTTATAAAAATAAAAAATGATTCTATTGGACAATTTTTACTTAATTCTGTTTTGAAATTAGTGTTTTTTGTGAGTAAGTCGTTTTCTAAATTTTTTTTGAAGGAGATTAATGCGGTGATTTTGCTATTTGTTG
>CALABN010000151.1 GCA_937885735.1 uncultured Bacteroidota bacterium
ATACTCCTCTTTCTTATCTGGAATTATTCTCATGACAAGCTTCACCAAAACAGCAATAAGAGGTAACCAGATAAGTGTCATTGTAATATTAAAGCCTGTATGTGCATTTGCTATCTGTCTTGAAATAATATCCACTTCATTTCCCTTTGGTGAGAGGTATTGCACAAGCGAAGCATAAGGTTTAACAAACCATTAACACATTCCAATCGGCCCTTTGCATACTTTTGGTGCTGTTTATTAGTTTTTTGAATGGTGGACATAATTGTAAAAAATCTGACAAAGCGCTATGGAGCACAGCGTGCCGTCGACAATCTGTCGTTTGAGGTCAAGACGGGCGAGATTCTCGGCTTCCTTGGCCCCAACGGTGCTGGGAAAACAACCACAATGAAGGCCATAACGGGCTACATTGTGCCTACTGAAGGCTCTATCTCGGTTGGCAAGTACAATATTGCCGACAATGCCGACAAAGTCAAGCAGTTGATTGGCTACCTGCCCGAACACAATCCGTTGTATCTGGATATGAATGTGATTGACTATCTGCGATATGTTGCAAAACTGCAGAAAATCAGGCCTGACAAAATCAACGACCGCATTTATGAAATGGTAAAGGTTTGCGGACTCGACGGCGAGAAGCACAAGCGCATAAGCGAATTGTCGAAAGGATACCGTCAGCGAGTGGGGTTGGCGCAGGCTCTTATTCACGACCCACAGGTGCTGATTCTTGACGAGCCGACAGCGGGCCTTGACCCAAACCAGATAGTTGAAATCCGTGAGTTGATTCGTCGCATTGCGCGCGAGAAGACCATTATCTTGAGTTCGCACATATTGGCGGAAGTGGAGGCCACCTGCGACCGCATCTTGATAATTAACAAAGGTCGCATTGTTGCTGACGGAACGGCCGAACAGTTGCGCAAGGCGGAGCAAGGCAGTGAGTTTGTGAAAGTGACCATTGAAGATGCTGACAGCAATTTGGCTGTCAGAGCGTTGCAGGCGCTTGACACCGTTGAAATGGTCGATTTGGTGAAGGACAAGCCTAATTCGTTTGAGGTGCACAGCCGTCCTGAAATGTCGTGCAAGCGTGACATTTTCAACATTTGCGTGAAAAACGGCTGGACATTGACCGAACTTACGCCAGTTGAAATGAAATTGGAAGATGTCTTCCGTGAAGTGACCAAATAGATGTTAAAATATAATCTCATTGATTTACAGTAGATAATGAAACAGGTTTGGACAATTGCTTGCCATGAGTTGAGGTCGCATTTCGATTCTCTTATGGCATATATATTATTGGTGCTGTTCCTTGGGTTCAGTGGCATTTTTACCTGGTTTTACGGCAACGACATATTTATGTATGGCCAGGCTTCGTTGCAGGTGTTCTTCTCAATTGCCTATGTTACATTGTTTTTGCTGATTCCAGCCTTGACAATGAAATCGATAGCGGAGGAGGTGAGAACTGGCACCATTGAAATGTTGCTGACAAAGCCGTTGACGTGTTGGCAGGTTGTTTGTGGTAAGTATTTGGCAATCATATTGTTGATAGTTATTGCCTTGTTGTTGACATTGCCGTATTACATTTCAGTGTCGTGTCTTGGCAATGTCGACCACGGTGCAGTTCTGTGCGGGTATTTCGGCCTGTTGCTTATGAGCAGTGCCTATGTTGGAATAGGTCTTTGGGCAAGTTCCGTCACTAACAACCAGATTGTAAGTTTCCTGTTGGCTTTGCTTGTCGGCTTTTTCTTTCATATGATTTTTGGAATGATAGGTCATCAGTTCGGTGGAATGTTGGGCCAGTTGGCTGTCGGGTTCGATATGAACTCGCATTTTGAAAGCATTTCAAGGGGAGTGATTGACTCAAAGGATGTTATTTATTTTGCTTCAGTCACTTTTGCAGGATTGTTTTTGGCTGAAAAATCGTTGGAGTCTAAAATTGCTTGATTATGAAGACAAGACATTCAGTTGGATATATAATTTCGATATTGGTAATCATATTGATTGTCAATGTTATATCGGATAAACTGTTTTCCCGTATCGATTTTACGGGCGACAACAGATACACGTTGAGCAAGGCTACAAGGAACATTGTCGGGAACTTGGATGAAACGGTAACCATAACAGCTTATTTTTCAGAGGATTTGCCTGCTGAAATTGTCCGTTCAAAACGCGAATTCAAGGATTTGCTTATTGAATACCGAAACTTGTCGCACGGGCAGTTGGAGTTTGATTTTGTCAATCCGTCGGAGTCGGAAGAATTGGAGAACGAGGCCATTCAGTCGGGCATCTATCCTGTAATGATTAATGTCCGTGAGAAAGACCAGGTGCGCCAGCAAAAGGCATTTTTGGGCGCGGTGGTTGAAAAGGGCGACAAACGCGAGATTATCCCGTTCATTCAGCCCGAAATGGCCATTGAATACACGTTGTCGTCGGCTATTCGCAAAATGTCGTCTGGCAAGCGTCCGTTAGTGGGTTTTCTGCAAGGTCACGGCGAGCCGTCGCCATATTCAATGCAACAGGTGATGTCTGAACTGTCGGTTATGTACGATGCACGTTTAATAGACCTTGATATTGACAGCAAAATGCTTGACAGTGTGTCAACTTTGGTGATTATTGCACCTGCCGATACCATTCCTACCGAACATTTTGCATTGATTGACAGATTTATGGGCAATGGAGGCAATGTCTTTGTATGTGCTGAAAGAGTGAATGCAAGCCTTGACAATTTGTTTGTCGGCGAACTTAATACGGGTCTTGAAAAATGGCTGTCTGACAAGAATATAAGCGTGGATTGCAAGTTGGCAATCGACAATTATTGCGCGAATGTCAATGTACAGCAACAACAGGGAATGTATCGTGTAAATGTTCAAAAACAGTTTCCTTATGTGCCTTTTGTGAGCAATTTCAGCAGTCACCCCATTACAAGCGGATTGGAGCAGGTTCAGTTGCAGTTTGCGAGTCCCGTGGTTTACACGGGCGATTCAACGGCAACATTTAAGTCGCTTTTGTTCACTTCCGACAAGTCCGCGACACTCAATGTGCCTACAAACATTGATGTCCAGCGACAATGGTCGGCCCGCGATTTTCCGTTAGGTGAAATTCCTCTTGGCGGATTGATTGAAGGCACCGTTGGTGGAATACCGAATGTAAAAATGGTTGTTATTGGCGATGGCGATTTTGCATTGAACGGTGACCCTCGTCAGCCTCATCAGCAGTCCGACGATAATATCAGCCTGTTTGTCAATTCCATTGATTATCTGTCAGATGATACAGGGTTGATAGAGTTGCGCACCAAAGGAATCACTTCAAGGCCGATAGAGCAACTTGACGATGCAATGCGGTCGTTTGTAAAATGGTTAAATGTGCTTTTGCCTATTGTCCTGGTTATTTTGATTGGCATTATCAGGTATCAGCAACAGCGCAACTTGCGCATAAAGAGAATGGAGGAAGGTTATGTTGAATAGCAGACGTTCAATTATTGTTGTCGCCACTTTGCTGTTGTTGTCGGTGGCGTGCGTTGTTTCTGTCTTGGCCGACCGCAGTGCCGACCGTTCGTTCCGTAATCTGGTAGTGTCGGTTGATACGGCTCGGATTCAGTCTATCAATATTGATGTGTTCAACAACGACACGGCATTGATTTTGAACAAGAAAAATGGTGCTTGGGTGGTGACTGTGCCTACTGGCGATATGGATGCCAACCAAAGTCAGGTGGACGAGTTGTTGGAGTACCTGTCGGGAATAGTGGCCGTGAGGCAGATGTCCAACAGTGAGCAGTCGTGGGCTCGCTACGGAGTTGATGGCGAGAAGTGCACGCATATTGTTGTTAATGGCAAAAAGCGTGTCCTTGCCGATTTTTATTGTGGCAAGGTTGAATTCGACCAACAGACAGGACAGATATGGACATACGTGCGCAATGCCGATGAGCCTAATGTTTACAAGGTCAACGGATATCTGAATATGGTGACAAACCGAAGTTTTTCAACTTGGGTCAGAAAATATTGATGCTTGTCAGTCAACCAGTTCGCCAATCAGGGTGGCCGATGTGCAACTTTTGATTCTTACATTGACGTAGTCGCCAGGTTTCTGCCCATTGTACGGAAATACAATCATCTTGTTTTGTGAACTGCGTCCGCACCATTCGGCATCTGAACGTTTGCTCGGTCCTTCCACTAGCACTTCGAATGTCTTGCCAATGTCGCGTTTGTTCGACTCTTCCGATAGTTTGTTTTGAAGTTCGATTATTTGTTGCAGACGTGCCACCTTCACTTCTTCAGGAATGTTGTCTGGCATAACCTTCGACGCCCTCGTTCCAGGCCGTTCAGAGTATTTGAACATAAAGGCCGAATCGAACTTTGCCCATTTGAAAAGGTCGAGTGTGAGTTGCTGGTCTTCTTCAGTCTCGGAGTGGAATCCGCAGAACACGTCGGTTGAAATGGCGCAGTCTGGAATAAACTTGCGTATGGCCTCAATTCGGTCCATATACCACTCGCGAGTGTATTTGCGGTTCATAGCCGACAGAATCTCGTTGCTTCCGCTTTGTACGGGCAGGTGAATGTGCTTGCAGATGTTCTTGTATTTTGCAATTACCTGCAAGGTCTCGTCGGCCATATCTTTTGGGTGGCTTGTCGAGAATCGGATTCTTATTGACGGGAATTTTACTGCAACAGTTTCAAGCAGTTGCGGAAACTTTATCTCTTCACCGTTGCTGATGAACTTGTATGAATTGACGTTTTGCCCCAAAAGCGTGACTTCCTTGTAGCCTTTTTGCTCAAGGTCGGCCATTTCGTTGAGGATGTCGGCAATGTCGCGACTGCGTTCGCGTCCGCGGGTGTAAGGCACGATGCAGTATGAGCAGAAATTGTTGCAACCGCGCATAATGCTTACAAATGCCGAAACGCCATTGGTCTCGATGCGTGTTGGGCAGATGCCGGCGTAGGTCTCTGTTGTAGAGAGTTCGATGTTGATTGCAGGTTCGCCTTTCTGTGCCAATTCAACAAGAGTTGGCAAACTCAAGTAGGCATCGGGGCCAGCCACAATGTCGACAGCCTTGCCGTTCAATAGTTCTTCGCCCAAACGTTCTGCCATACAGCCAATTACGCCGACAAGCAGGTTGGGGCGTTTTTTCTTCATCTGTTGCAGACCTTCCAGTTTCGACCAAATTCGTTGTTCGGCATTGTCGCGTATTGAGCAGGTGTTCAGCAGAATAAGGTCGGCATCTTCTTTCTGGTGCGTGATTTCAAATTGCGATTCCAAAATTGAAGCAACCACTTCGCTGTCGGCCACGTTCATTTGGCAACCGTATGTTTCTATATATAGTTTCTTGCTCATTTACAAATGATTGTTAATGTAGAAAATCGTTTTTCAGTTCGGTCTTTTCATCAAGCAGGTCGCGTGTGACGTGCGATATGCCTTTGATTTTCGACAAATCTTTGATAATCTCTGAAAGGAACTCGTTGTTATGCACATACACGTCGATTGTTCCTTCGAAAATTCCGTCGTGGCAGTCGATGTTTATGGCGCGTAGGTTCACGTCGAGTTGGTTTGTGACAATCTTTGTCACCTTGTTGAGTGCGTCAGGGTTGTATATTCCTTTTATTTTGATGCGACCCAAATAGGCCATTAGTTTGTGCGATGTCCATTCAACCTTGACAACATTGGCGCTGTCGCTTGAACTCAACTTTATGGCATTAGGGCACGATGTGCTGTGGATAATCAGTTCGTCGTCGGCAATGCGGTAGCCAATCACGTCGTCGCCAGGTATTGGGTGACAGCAAGTTGCGATTTGGAATCCTTGTGTGTCGTCGTCCACAACCAGGGGCTTTGACTTGTCGAACTTTTGGGTGGCGTTGTTTTTTGACTTTGATATTCCCCAAAAACGCATCCACTTGCTACGCGAGCGTTTTTCCATAATGTTCTTGAACTCGTCGACCGAAATCTTTTGCGTTCCCAACTTGAAGTAGAGCTCGTCTTTGTTTCGGGTTTGGTAGTAGTTGTATAGCTTTCGGAAAATGTTCGAACTGATTTGCATCTTGGTTTGTTCCAAAAGCCATTCAAGGTGCAGTTTGCCTTCAGTTGAGGCATTTTTGCGTTGGTCTTTGAAGAAACTCTTGATAGTGTTTCGAGCCTTGGCCGTGGTGACGTAGTCAATCCATTCTGGTTCAGGCTGTTGCTTGTCCGAAGTCAGGATTTCAATCTGGTCGCCAGCGTTAAGTTCTTGGTTTAGTGACACTAGCTTGTGGTTGACCTTTGCGCCGTAGGCGTGGTATCCAACTTGAGAGTGGATGTCGAAGGCGAAGTCGAGAACTGTTGACTTGGCAGGAAGTGTCACCGATTCGCCCTTTGGCGTAAATACGGTTATTTCCGATGCGAACAGGTTCAACTTGAACTCGTCGAGGAAGTCGAATGCGTCCGTTTTTGGGTCTTCGAGCATTTTCCTGATTTCGAAAATCCACTTGTCGAGTTCGTTTTCCGACGTGGTGTTTTCCTTGTATTTCCAGTGAGCGGCGTAGCCACGTTCGGCAATTTCGTTCATTCGCCGTGAGCGAATCTGTACTTCAACCCATTGGCCGCCAGGACCCATTACGGTTGTGTGCAGAGCCTCGTAACCGTTTGATTTAGGCTGGCTAATCCAGTCGCGAATACGGTCTGGACGAGGTGCGTAAAGGTCAGTTATTATGGAATATATGGCCCAACATTGTGTCTTTTCAGGAATGTTTGGGTCAGGGTCGAAGATGATGCGGATGGCAAACAAGTCATAAATCTCATCGAGCGCAACCTTTTTGGTTTCCATTTTGTGCCAAATGGAATAAATTGACTTGGGTCTTCCAGTTATTTCGTAAGTGTATTTTTCGGCATTTAAGCGGGCCGTAATAGGCAATGAGAAACGGTTGATGTAAGTGAACCGCTTCATCTCGTTTGTCTTTATAAATTCAGATATTCGCTGATATTCAAGAGGATGGTGATATTTAAGGCAAAGGTCCTCGAGTTCTGTCTTTATTGAATACAAACCCAAACGGTGAGCAAGAGGCGCATATATGAAAAGCGTCTCGCTGGCAATCTTCAGTTGTTTGTTTGGTGGCATACTGTCGAGGGTTCGCATATTGTGCAGGCGGTCGGCGAGTTTGATGAAAATCACTCGCAGGTCGTCGGCCATTGTCATGATAATCTTCTTGAAATTCTCGGCTTGCAGGTTAGTCTGTCCGTCAAAAACGCCAGCAATCTTTGTAAGTCCGTCCACAATGTTAGCAATCTTGTCGCCGAACTGAAGCTTTATGTCTTCAATGGTGAAGTCGGTGTCTTCGACAACGTCGTGAAGCAGAGCCGACACAATTGATTTAGTGCCCAATCCAATCTCGGTAGTGGCAATCTTGGCTACTGCAATAGGGTGCAGGATGTAAGGCTCGCCCGATTTGCGTCGCATATTTGCGTGGGCACCATTTGCAAGGTTGAATGCTTTGGTAATCAAGGTTTTGTCTTCTGGGCTTTGAGACAGCCGTGCCGATTGAAGCAAGTCTTGGAAATGGTCCTGAATCAGTTGCCTTTCTTCGTCAGTAAAGTCAGAGTTTTTTGCATCCATTGTTGGTGTTTTAGCTTATTAGTTTTGGGCAAAAATAACATTTTTATGGTGGCAATAAGGTGAGTTTATGGTAAAAGTTGCGAGTGATTTTATGAATAATAGGTGTCGATATTTAAGTTGAAAAAATATGTAAAAATGGCTTGTCCATTGGAGGTTGTTTGTAAATAAAACTTAAATTTGTAGGTTGAACGTTAGATAAAAGAAAAACACGAATGAAAAAGATTTCATTAACGATTTTGACAATAGTCATTGGCTTTGCATCTATTGCGCAAGATGTAGTAAATGGCTATGGTATTCCTTTTGTGACAAACTACGACAGTGAAAAAATCAATGGAGGAGAGCAAACTTGGGCTGGAGTCCAGGATAAACGTGGCATATTGTATTTTGCCAACCAAAATGGAGTAGTCGAATATGACGGACATTATTGGAATTTGATTTCTACGATTGGAGGAAATGTTGATTATGTCTCGGTTGATGAAAAGGGCGTTGTCCATGTTGGCTTAGATGGTGATTTTGGATATCTGTTCCCAAATGATGTTGGTACGCTCGAGTATGTGTCATTAAAAAATCGTGTACCAGACACGTTGCAATTTGGCAGAGTTGGCAAGATTTATACAATAAATGGCAAAACATATTATTGTTCAAATGAATGTATCTTTGTTGAAAAAAACGATTCAGTTGAAGTTGTTCAATTGCCATTTGATGATGTGTTCTTTTCGTATGCAGTCGGAGATTCTATAGTTATTTCTCGACATAGTGGTAATGTAAATGTTTTGTATGACGGAAAATTAAATGAAATTGAATCAAAAATAATTGA
>CALABN010000152.1 GCA_937885735.1 uncultured Bacteroidota bacterium
AACGGTTCAAAACCCGCACGGCAAGGACCACTCGGTGTTTATGTCGTTTGCGCCGCGCGAGAACCCGCAGATTGCCATAGCGGTATATATTGAGAATGCAGGCTTTGGCGCTACTTTCGCCGCACCTATAGGCAGCCTAATGGTTGAGAGATACTTGACAGATACAATAACACGTCCGTGGCTTGAGCAGCGGATATTATCGGTAGATTTGATAAATGGAACAACGCGGTAGTAGCATATTACGGAACATCGATTGGTTTACAGTGATCCTGTATGCCGTGTTAGTCACGCTCGGATGGATAAATATCTATTCGGCATCGTACAACGCCGAAAATATTGAGTTCAGTATGGCGACACGCTATGGGCGGCAACTGATGTGGATTGGGGCGGCAGTTGTGATCGCCATCGTTACATTGCTGATTGATAGTAAGTTCTATTCCGCCTTTGCCGAACTGATATATGGCGCGTTGATGTTAGTGCTGCTATGTGTGCTATTGTTCGGTTCAACAGTCAATGGCGCAAAATCGTGGATTGTGCTCGGACCGATTCAGATTCAGCCTGCCGAGTTTGCAAAAATCGCGGCATCGCTGACGTTGGCCAAATATATGTCACGTTACCATTTCAGGCCCGAAGAGTTCAAGTCGTTGCTGATAGTGTGTGCGATATGTTTCTTGCCGTCGGCATTTATCCTGTTGCAGAACGATACGGGTTCGGCGCTGGTGTTTGTAGCATTGCTCATAGCATTTTTCCGTGAGGGGATGAAGCCTATCTATTTTATTGTAGGCCTGCTGTTTGTCCTGTTGTTTGTGTTGTCGCTGCTTTACGAGATGCACGTCATTGTGATTGTAGTGGAAGTGTTGTCGTTTGTGGTGTTTTATATTTTGCGCGATAAGCCAAAGGAACTGTTTGTGGCTTTGCTGATATTGCTGGTGGCAACGGCAATCTCGTATGCGGTGTGCAAGTATTTCTTCCCGTTTTGGCCAAAATATGTGGCATTGCTTATAGGCTTGGGATTGTCAGTGCCATATTATTTGCTATATACTTACCGTCACAAATTAGGCAAAATAGCCCTTGTGATAGGCATAGCAGTTGCTTCAATAGGTTTTGCATTCTCGGTGGGATATTTCTTCGACAATGTGCTCGCGCCTCACCAGCGCGCGCGTATCAACCAGTTGCTGGGAATCGAGGTCGATTTGAAAGGCGCAGGCTACAATGTCAATCAGTCGATGATAGCCATTGGTTCGGGCGGATTTTCAGGAAAAGGATATTTGCAAGGAACCCAGACAAAATTCAAGTTTGTCCCTGAACAGGCTACTGACTTCATATTCTGTACCATAGGCGAGGAATGGGGTTTTGTTGGCACGACGGTTCTCCTTCTGCTGTTTATGACTCTGCTAATCCGCCTGATAGTGTTGGCCGAAAGGCAGAAATCAAAGTTCAGCCGAATTTACGGCTATTGTGTGGCGAGCATATTCTTCTTCCATATAGCAGTCAATGTGGGAATGACAATAGGCGTTGCGCCCGTGATAGGCATTCCGCTACCGTTCTTCAGTTACGGCGGGTCGTCGCTGTGGGGCTTCACTATGTTGCTGTTCATCTTCTTGAAGTTGGATTGCAACAGGATGGAGTTGATAACGTGATATTTGTGGTTTTGAACGCAGATGACGCTGATTGAACAGATTGGCACTGATTATTATCGTGCTGAAAAACGAAACATTTATCTTTGCCACCACTTTTAGTTATTTAGACGAGCACAAACCGCCGATTATGAATAAAATAATAACAATTATATTTGCCTTATTATTATGTGGAGTGGCCGAAGCTCAAACGAAGACAAATAAATCATCCATCGAAAATAAAAAATATTTCAAAACCGGCTATCGGGGCTTTATTGCGACGGGTGTAGGAGTTTCGGGCGACTTCAAAAACAAAGAACAATATCTTTGTCTGTCAGACATTACCATTCAAGGTTACCAAATGTCTGACCATATGTTTGTGGGCTTGGGAATCGGGAGACATTTATATATCGCTTCAATGGATAACGAAGAAAAAAAAGAGAATGAAAGAAAGGAAGAATACTCTTCGTTTCCAATTTTTTCAGATGTGAGATATGAGTTTCATAATCGAGTCAACACACCGTTTTTGGATATACAATGTGGCGGCACATTAGGCGATTTTAAGGGTTTGCATTTCGCATTTTCGCTTGGATATAGGTCTGGATATTGTGGCTATTTACTCGGTCATCTCAACTATTCATTCGGCTATTCTTTACAAACCTACAAATACGATGGTTTGACAACTGGCCAAGGCAATGATAATCGAGCCATAAACTCGTTTATGATATTAAAAGTGGCTTACGATTGGGGGGCGAGGTTGAAGTAATATAAGCATATAAAATCTGTTTAAATCCATTTAATCTGTGTCATCTGCGTTCAAAAAATCAATAAATCAAAAATATAATGGTACTACCTGAACAACAAAAAGACCTTATCAGCCGCGTTGAGGCGCTGCGCAAGCATCTAGACATCGACAGCCGTAGAGTTGAACTTGACGAGGAGGAGCAGAAAAGCCAGGCACCCGATTTTTGGGACGACCCCAAAAAGGCCGAAGCGCAGATGAAGAAAATCAACGACATAAAAAGTTGGATTGCCTGTTACGAGGGCGTGAAGACAGCCGTTGACGACTTGCTTGTATTGCTCGATTTCTTTGAGTTGGGAGAGAGCACTGAAGCCGAAGTTGATGCACAGTACGCATTGGCCTTGGAGAAGACTGAGTCGGCTGAATCACGCAATATGCTTCGCAAGGAAGAGGACAAGATGAGTGCCATTGTGAAACTGAACGCAGGCGCTGGCGGTACTGAAAGCCAGGACTGGACGGAGATGCTTATGCGTATGTATATCCGCTGGGGCGAGAAAAACGGCTACAAGGTGCGCGAGCAGAACTATCTTGCAGGCGACGAGGCTGGCGTCAAGACGGTCACTCTTGAGTTTGAGGGCGATTATGCCTACGGTTATCCCAAGAGCGAGAACGGCGTCCACCGGCTGGTGCGTATATCGCC
>CALABN010000153.1 GCA_937885735.1 uncultured Bacteroidota bacterium
TGTTTCGCGAATTGGCAATAGGTTCGGCGCCACCCTCTGCCGAACAACTGCAAAAAGCCAGACACCATTTTATTGGACAACTCTCAATATCAGACTATTACAGTGCGGGCCGATTCGAATTGGATGTTGTTGCACTTCTAGAGCAACTGTTTGTTAAATATGACAAAGTGCTGATGGTGGGTGGTTCGGGAATGTACATTGATGCCATTGTCCGTGGAATCGACGACTTGCCTACCATAGATACGGAAATACGTGCGCAAATTGGTCAGCGTCTTAAAGACGAGGGTATTGACAAATTGCGTGAGGAATTGTCGAGACTGGACCCTGAATACTACAACACTGCCGACATTGTCAATCCTAAACGTGTGCTGAAGGCATTAGAGGTTATTGCCCAAACAGGAAAGACGTATTCATCGCAAAGGACGGGCAATGTGAAGAAACGCCCGTTTGAAATTGTGCTTGTCGGCTTGAAAATGGACAGGAACAAGCTGTATGAACGCATTGACAGACGTGTCGACGTTATGCTTGAAATGGGGTTGGAGAACGAGGCGCGAAGCCTGCTCCCGTATAAGGAATTAAACTCGCTCAACACTGTCGGATACAAGGAGTTTTTCGATTTTTTTGAAGGCAAATATGATTACGACGAAGCCGTAAGGCTGATAAAACGCAATTCGCGCCGATACGCCAAGCGCCAGATGACGTGGTTCAGCCGTTATCAGCAGATGACGTGGTTCGACCGCGACGACGAGGCGGGTTTGCGTGATTTCATTCTTAATTTGTGATGAAAACCGTACTTTACATATCATACGACGGAATGACAGACTCGCTTGGACGCTCGCAAGTGTTGCCGTATTTGTGCGGGTTGTCGGAGCAAGGGTACAATGTGACGCTGATTAGTGCCGAAAAGCCCGAAGCCTATGAAAGTGGCAAGTCGGCTGTGAACAAGATAGTGTCGGAATCGGGAATTGATTGGCAGCCTGTCGGTTATACAAAACGTCCGCCAATTGTATCCACATTGAAAGACATTTTCAAAATCAGAAGGAAGGCCGTGGAACTCTATCGGCATAAAAGGTTCGACATTGTACATTGCCGAAGTTACATCTCGGCGTTTGTAGGGCTTGCGTTGAAACGCAGGTTCGGATGCCGATTTGTGTTTGATATGCGCGGATTCTATGCTGATGAACGTGTCGATGGCGGGATTTGGAATACCCAAAGGCTTGTTTATCGCATGGTTTACAATTTTTTCAAGAAGAAGGAAAAGACCTTTATGACAGAATCGGACGTTATAGTAAGCCTTACTCATTCTGCAAAGTCCGAAATTTTGTCGTGGAATTTGCAAGATGTTGCAAATGAAAAGATTACAGTTGTTCCTTGTTGCGCCGATACAAAGCATTTCGATTATGAAAGTCAGAACAATCAAGATGTTGCCGAATGGCGTAATAAATTGAATATAAGCGACGAAGATTTCGTATTGTCGTACTTGGGCTCGGTTGGAACGTGGTATATGCTGCCAGAAATGATGGATTTTTTCAGCGAGTTGCTGAATATTCGCCCCAATGCCGTTTTTCTGTTCATAACCCGCGACAGCAAACAGGTGATAATGGAGGAGGCTTCTCACCATAAAATTCCTGAAAACAAGATAATAGTCCAGCCTGCCACTCGCGACGAGGTGCCGCAGTTGGCTCTGCTTTCAGATGCATCGCTGTTCTTCATAAAACCCGTTTGGTCGAAGAAGGCATCGTCGCCGACAAAACTTGCAGAACTGATGTCGCTTGGAATCCCGTGCCTTACAAACAAAGGTGTCGGCGATGTTGACGCCATAATTGATAAAAATCCATTGGGTGTCTTGATAGACGGTTGGACTGCAAATGACTATCGCATTGCAATTGAAAAAATGCTAAAATTGCCGACCGATTCACGTCAATTGTCTCGTCAGCAAGCCTGCGAACAATTTTCGCTTGCAAGCGGGGTTGATGCGTATCGCTCGGTATACGAAAGAATTACAAATTGAAACGACTTTTATACATAGCACCACATAGGCCAGGACGTTCGCCAGGCCAGCGATTCAGGTTTGAGCAATTTCTTGATTGCTTGAAATCAAATGACATCGAGGTTACTTATTCATTCTTGCTTAACGCGTGGGATGACTATCATTTCTATCATCACGGAAATTACTTGAGCAAGGTTTGGATAGCAGTTAAAGGGTTGCTGATAAGGACGTTTGACGTTTTACGCGCATCAAGGTTCGATTATGTGCTTGTATATCGCGAGGCACATTTCTTCGGGACTTCGATATTTGAGCGAATGCTGTCGCGGAAGGCTGTTATGCTTTTTGATTTTGATGATGCCATTTGGATGAATGACATATCGGAATCGAACCGAAACCTGAGTTGGCTGAAAAACTCGGACAAGACGGCCCAAATTGTGAAATTGGCTGACTTGGTGATTGTCGGGAATTCATTCTTGGCCGACTACGCTCGTCGGTGGAACGACAATGTGGATGTGATTCCAACAACTATCGACACCGATTTGTATAGTTACAGAGGCGCTCGCGAAACTGACACTGTGGTGATTGGTTGGATTGGCAGTCTGACAACACTCAAGCATTTTCAGGAATCGGTGCCTGCCTTGGCCAGGGTGAAGGAGAAATATGGCGACCGCATCAGTTTCAAGGTTATTGTCGATGTCGATTACCGTGAGTCTCGCCTTAATCTTGTAAGTACAAAATGGTCGAAGGAGACGGAAGTTGACGAACTGTTAGGCATCGACATTGGCATAATGCCTTTGCCAAACAACGATTGGTCGAAAGGGAAATGCGGGTTCAAGGGCATTCAGTATATGTCGGTTGGCATTGCCACAATTATGACACCAGTGGGTGTGAACGTAGATATCATCAGCAATGGCCAAAACGGCTTGTTGGCTACGACGGAGCAGGAATGGGTCGACTGCTTGAGCCGACTGATTGATTCGCCAGAGTTGAGGCGACAGATGGGCGAGGCGGGACGCGCAACGGTTGAGCAGCGATTCTCTGTAAAGTCGCAACAACAGCATTTTGTGGATTCCTTCAGGCGCGCATCGGAATTAAAAAAGAGAAAACAATGAAATACAAAGAGATAGAACGTAAATTCTTGGTATCGGGCGAGTTTAGGCATTTGGCTACGGCCAGTAACCGAATATGCCAGGGATATCTTTCCGCCGACCCTGAACGTACTGTCCGTGTGCGGATTTACGGCGAAAAGGGGTATATCACCATAAAGGGTGCAAGTGACGGAATGTCGAGGTTTGAGTGGGAGAAGGAGATACCTGTCGATGAGGCCGAAATGTTGCTTCGTCTGTGCTTGCCAGGAATTATTGAAAAGGTGCGCCACATAGTGCCAATTGACGACCTGAAGTTTGAGGTTGACGAATTCTTTGGTGAAAACAAAGGCTTGGTAATGGCTGAAATTGAACTCCCTGATGAAAATACTGAAGTGAAACTGCCCGATTGGATAGGCGAGGAAGTGACAGGCGACAAGCGTTACTATAATTCATATCTGTCGAAATGCCCATTTCAGAAATGGGGTAAATGAACCTTGCATTGTGCATAATTGATTGTCTTTTTTATATGATAAAAAAGTAACAATCCTAACTTTGTCAAGGCGAGTTATTTAAATTCACCAGTTGAAAATATAATTGAATGCGGTGTCTTTTAAACAAATAAATCAAACCGCTAAAAACCGAAACAAATGGCAAGTTATTCTGTAGGCGACATAGCGTCTGTTGTTGGAGGTAAACTCACACGTGGTTCAGGCGGTAACATATCGCATATTTTGATTGATAGCAGAAAGGTCGTTTTTGCTCGCGAGAGTATGTTTTTTGCCCTAAAAGGGACACGCAACGACGGACACAAGTTCATTCCTGAATTATATTCGTTGGGAGTGCGCAACTTTGTGGTCGACAAACTTCCGCAAAACATTGAGACGTATCTGTACGCCAATTTCATAGAAGTGCCTGATACGTTGAAGGCACTGCATCAGTTGGTGGCTTGGCATCGTTCAAAAATGTCATTGCCAGTTGTGGGCATAACAGGCAGCAATGGCAAGACGATTGTCAAGGAATGGGCTTGCCGAAGCCTTGCTCCTGAAAAGTCAATTGCCCGTAATCCAAAGAGTTACAATAGCCAGATTGGTGTACCGTTGTCGGTTTGGCTCCTTCAGCCCGAAAACAATCTCGGCATTTTTGAGGCGGGAATCTCAAAGGTTGGCGAGATGGACGCCCTTGAAAACATCATTAAGCCAAACATCGGCATTTTCACAAACATTGGCGACGCACATCAAGAAAATTTCACAAGCATCGAGCAGAAAATCAACGAAAAACTGAAACTGTTCAAGAATGTCAAGGTATTGATATTCGGTGCAGACAATCAGTTGGTTCGTGAAAAGATAAAGACGCAGATTGGTCCAGATGTCAAATTATTTACGTGGGGAACGATGCCCGATGTGAATTTGTATGTTGAATCGGTAGACTATCAGGCGACGAGCGCAACAATACGCGCTATGTACAACAACGAACGGTATGCTGTCAAGATACCGTTTGCCGACAAGGCTTCAGTGGAAAATGCATTGCAGGTTTGGTCGCTGATGATTGTGTTTGGATATGACAGCCAGACAATTATAAGCCGTTTGGCCAATTTGGAGCCTGTGGCTATGCGCCTTGAACTCAAGGACGGAAACAACAATTGCTCCATTATCAACGACAGTTACAACTGCGATATGGAATCGTTGCACATTGCCCTTGACTATTTGAGCGTTCAAAATCAACATCCACAAAAAATATTGATATTGAGTGATATAGAACAGAGCGGATATTCTAAATCCGACTTGTATCACCATATTGCAATATTGATACGCCAGAAAAATGTCGACAGGCTGATAGGAATCGGGGCCGACATCAAGTCGTTCTCAAACTATTTTGATTTGCGAAAAGATTTCTACACTTCAACGCAGGATTTCCTTGACAATTTCGAATTCAGCAAGTTGCAAAATTCGTCGGTGTTGCTGAAGGGTGCGCGTTCGTTCGGCTTCGAGCGCATATCGTCGGTTTTGCAGAAACAGTCGCACCAGACAGTGATGAATATCGATTTGTCGGCAATGGAATATAACCTTAACTATTTCAAGGGATTGCTGAAACCTACCACCGAAATGTGCTGTATGCTTAAGGCCTTTGCATACGGAAGCGGAACACACGAAATAGCCAATCTATGTCAATATCAGCGAGTTGCAATGATAGCAGTGGCTTTTGCCGACGAAGGTGTTGAATTGCGCCGCGACGGAATCCGCATTCCTATTTTGGTGCTGAATCCTGAAATTGAGAGTTTTGCGCAAATGATAGAGCACAACCTTGAGCCAGAAGTGTATAACTACAAGACGCTCAATACATTCAACGAGGCTGTGCTCTTGGCAGGCAAGACCGATTATCCAATTCACCTGAAACTCGATACGGGAATGCACCGTTCGGGTTTCGTCCCCGAAGAAACAGAAGCCTGCATTGAAGCGGTGAAAAATGCCAAAGGGTTGAAAATAAAGACGATATTCTCGCAGCTTGCCACAGCCGACGACCTTGACCAGGACGATTACACAATGTTGCAATTGCGTGCATTCGACACAATGAGTGGCACCATTATTGAAAAAATGGGTTACCCTATCAAGCGACACATACTTAACTCGGCAGGCATTGAACGTTTTGCCGACGGCTATCAGTACGATATGGCCCGCTTGGGCATCGGGCTTTACGGGCTGAGCGCCATTGGTGCCCAACTACAGCCAATAGCGACACTGACCAGTTCGCTTGCGCAGATAAAGCATCTCAAGGCAGGCGACACGGTGGGCTACAGCCGTAGAGGCAAACTTACCCGTCAACTCAAATTCAACGCCACCAAGTGGAGTATTGACCGGGGTTGCCTTTCGAGCGTCGTCAAAGTCGAGTCTGCTTGGCAACGGCAACGGCAAATTGTGGTACAAAGGCCATTTGGTGCCTATCGTCGGCAATATATGTATGGATATATGTATGGTTGACGTCACGGGCCTTGATGCCCACGAAGGCGACCCTGTTGAAATATTCGGAAAGAATTTGCCGATAACACAAGTGGCGGAATGGATGAACACCATACCTTACGAGGTGCTCACAGGCATTTCACGAAGGGTGAAACGTACATATCAATACGAATAAGATGATAATTGCACCCGAAAACGACCCGATGGGTCAGGCGATAAGCGACTATTTCAATAAGCGCAAGACAGCAAAACTGTTCACTAGCACGCATCTGACAACATCGGACGAATTGCCTGTCCCGTATTTGTTCCGAACATACGCAGATATGCCAGAAATTGAGCGGAAGGCCTTGGATATGTCACGCGGCAGGGTGCTCGACGTTGGCGCAGGTGCAGGCTCGCACTCGGTTTGCTTGCGCGATAGGGGACTCGATGTCACCGCCATTGACAATTCGCAGTTGTCGGTTGAAGTGATGCAGGCTCGTGGGTTGAATGCCGTGGCAACCGATTTTTTTGAATACAAATCGGAGCCATACGACACTTTGCTTTTCCTGATGAATGGAACGGGAATGTGTGGCACTCTGGACCAAATGCCTCGTTTCCTTGAAAAATGCAAGTCGTTGATGGCAAATGACGGTCAGGGTTTGCTCGATTCGTCGGACTTGATTTACCTTTATACGGAAGACGACGGCAGTTGCTATATCGACCTGAATGGCGACTATTATGGTGAGATGCTTTTCTCGGTAAGGTACCGCAAGTTGAAGTCGGAAAAGTTCAAGTGGCTGTTCATCGATTTTGATACGCTGAAACAACAGGCTTTCAAGTGTGGGCTGAACTGCGAAAAAGTTGTCGAAGGCCCGCATTACGATTATTTGGCGAGGTTGACAAAAATGCAATAAACAACTACCACCCAAAGTTGATGCAACGTTATTCCGTGATAGTTGTTGAAAATCTTTATTCTATAAAAAAACATTTTGGCAGTCAGAATCTCGATAATGGATTTTTGATTGTTGTACTTTTGCATCGAATTAAAAACATACAGTTATGAAAATAGCATTAGCGCAATTGGATTACAAGATTGGCGATTTTGCAGGAAACAAGGCAAAGATTGTCAATGCAATAGACAAGGCAAGGAATGAGGGTGCCAACTTGGTGGTATTTAGCGAACTGTCGATATGCGGAAGCTTCCCGTTCGATTTGCTGAACCGCGATGAAATCCTGGCTCAATGCAAACAGACGATTAACGAGATTGCCGAACATTGCACGGACATTTCTGCCATAGTAGGCGCACCAATGCGTGGTGGCGACGAACTTTACAATGTCGCCTATCTGCTTTGCAACGGCAGAATTGACGATTGCGTATTTAAGATGCAAATAACTGACAATGATGCTACTAACGAGTCGCATTATTTCGATGCGAATATGCTTTGGGAGCCATTTGAGGTGGGAGACGAGAGTGTGGCAGTGTTTGTGGGGCGCGATTTGCTGAATGCCGTTTCCGATGAAATACTTGACAGGATAGCAGAATACAAGCCTTCTGCAATAATCGACATTACGGCCGTGCCATTTGCCCATAACCGTGAGATTTCCAATGAGATGATGGCGTCGGCGTGTGCCTTGCAGTTCAATACGCCAACTATTTTGCTTAACCAGGTTGGTGCCAATGCCGAACTGATTTACGATGGCGCAAGTTGCGTTGTGGATGCCGAAGGCAATGTTGTAAGACGCTTGGCTTCTTTTGCCGAAGATTTCGCCATTGTCGATACCGAAGATGTTGGCGCGGGCCATTGTCTGCCACTTCAGCCTGCCGACGACGATTACGTTGCACAGATTCACGATGCGCTAATCTTGGGATTGCGTGACTATTTTGGCAAGATGGGATTCCGTTCCGCAACACTCGGATTGAGCGGAGGCATTGATTCCGCAGTAGTTGCGGCATTGGCCGTCGAGGCGTTGGGTAGCGAGAATGTCCGCGTTTTGCTGATGCCTTCAAAATACTCGTCGGACCATTCAGTGAACGATGCGGTTGCTCTTGCTGAAAATCTTCATATACAGTACGATACTATAGCAATTCAGCCTATAGTCGATGCGTTTGGCACTGCCCTTTCCGACATTTTTGCAGGAACACAGCCAAATGTCACCGAAGAGAATTTGCAGGCGCGCACTCGTGGCACGCTTATGATGGCATTGTCGAACAAATTCGGCAATATGTTGCTCAACACGTCAAACAAAAGCGAGGCTTCGGTTGGCTACGGCACACTGTATGGCGACCTTTGTGGCGGTCTGTCGGTTTTGGGCGATGTTTACAAGACTGACGTTTACAAACTTGCCCGTTACATAAACCGCAACGGCGAGATAATTCCTGAAAATTCAATAACAAAGGCACCTTCAGCCGAACTTCGCCCTGACCAGAAGCACACCGATTCTTTGCCAGACTACAGCATTCTCGATGTCGTCCTGTCAAAATATATGGAGCATGGTATGAGCGTGGAGCAGATAGTTGCAGAAGGATTCGACGAATCGGTCGTGAACAAGGCCGTGTCGATGCTTAACAGAAACGATTACAAGAGGTTCCAGTGCCCGCCAATTCTTCG
>CALABN010000154.1 GCA_937885735.1 uncultured Bacteroidota bacterium
ACCAATCTCAAGTCCCTAACGGGACTAACACTTACACTAACGAGTGACTTCTAAAACACTCAACCTTTCAACTTTAAACTTTACCGGGCACTAGGTTCTTGGCACTAAAAAAATCAACCTTACTAAAAAGCAAAATCAACACATTAGTCAGCACAAAAGACAATAATTTGTAGATTTGTCGGTTTTTAGAAAAAAACTAATCTGATGTCAAAACGTTTGGTGTTGTGCTTTGTGGTGGTGGCCTGCTGTTCGTTGGCGGGCTTGTCACAGCAACGTGTCGATGGCAAGGTGTATGTTATCGACGAGATACCAATGCCTGCCACATCGCAGATTGAACAGTCGAATTTTCTGCCTAAATTGCTGGACAGCATCATTATAGACCAGATGAACTACATTCTTTACGAGCGCGACTGCGAGCCGTTGCAGTTCCGCGAGCTGATGTTCACCGTTGCCAATGAGCAGTCGGAATATATGGCGATGATGTCGGACGAGGACCCGAATGCCAAACTCAAGCAGACGGTGGGCGACAGGTTGCAGGCCTATGGCGGTTCGAACGAGGCCGTGGAGTTGACTGCAAAAATCAACGTGGTGAAGAACAAGAACGCCCTCACTTATTTTAAAATGGCGGAAGAACTGGTGTTCCGCTGGATGTCGAACAGCCGTTCGGCGTCAATGTTCGAGAGTGTCAACTATCAATATATAGGTGTATCGTCGCATATCGACTTCGAAGGGAAGAAGGTGTTTGTGTCGGTTGTGTTGGGCAACTACCGCTCGTTCAACGAGGGAATGCGCAAGCGCGACCAACTGAAGGTGCCTTATTCGGTCAAGAACCTGGGCCTCGACGACTACGACCCCGAAGTGTGCAAGCGCATCAACCGTATGAACAACCTGCACGAGTTGCACGACGCCCTTGTGGTTGAGGACCGCGAGGTTTTCATCGACCTTGAGAACGTGAAGCCTTTGCAGAAGATTCTTCGCGACAAGAACGATGCACTGGCCCTCGACATTCTGCAAAAGGAGCAGTATGGTTGCAACTTTGAACGCAATATCATCGACTACAACAGATTCAACCGTGGCGTGCTTACAAAGCCGTTCAAGATGAAGAAGATTCTGAAAAAGAACATTGCGCAGAATCCCGACAATCCGAAGGCATTCAAGGCAAAGGTGGCCGACTTGCCCGAAAACGTCGAGCTGGACAACAGCGAGATAAACCTGTTGATAGTTCAGGACGGCTCGGTATGCACAAGCGTGCCAAAGACGTTCATTCATCCTATCAAGGGCACTTACAAGAACAATGTCAGGTTGCTTGCCGACACCATATCAATAAACTCGCGGTTCGGCTACAAGCCCGTTCCCGACAGTTCCGACATTGAGTTTGTGGTGCCGTTCAAGGGCAACAAGGCCGATTACGACGAGGCTGACATAGAGCCAATACTGAAGGCCTTGAACCAACCCGATTTCACCATTGTCGATTTGAAGATAACCGCATATTCGTCGGTTGAGGGAAGCGATTCGGTGAACAGGAGCCTTCAGCATCGCCGTGCCGAAAGCATTGTAGATGCATTGCGCAGGCGTCAGGCCGATTCCATAAAGACGGAGATTGTCACCGACTACAACTGGGACGATTTTGCCGTCGATATCCGCACCACAAAATACAAGCGTTGGGCTACGCTCACCATTGAACAGGTTCAGGACAGCATTGTCAAGCACAATCTTGCAAAGGAACTTGAACCGATATTGCAGAAACACCGTTACGCGCGCATCAATATGCGCATTGCCTACGATGTTGTGGGTAAAAACGAGCGTCCGTTTGTGTTGCGCAAGTATGCCGAAGCGTGCGACTCGTCTGACCGCATTCTGGCGCTGTCGATACAGAAGTTCATTATGAAGCGTGTGCTGGAGGAAAAATATCCGGCCACCGTCCTTGACGAGATGCGGATTCCTTCCACCACCGACTTTGCTGGCCTTGTGATGAACGACATTTGGCTTCGCCACAAGTTGGGTATGATTAAGGATGCCGAAATGAAGGAGCGCATTTCCGACCTTGCCGTCAACAATCCGCAGAACGAGTATATTGTGTTCAACGACCTGCTGATGCGGGTGAATTATCCCGACGGCCTGTTCAAGGACATTGGCAGTCGGTTGCAGACTGAAATTGACAGGCTTTACTACACACCGTTGAAAAAGGAGACTGTTGACCGCCTGAACCTGCGCCTGCAACTAAAGACCATAAGCGAGGTGGATTCAGTCACTCACGACCGTTCCATAAAGACTGCCTGCGTGGAACGTATCAAGAATATTGTCGATATTAAGACTGAAACGATGCAAAACAGCCTTAAACTTGCCGAACTGTTCCTCGACAACAAGGACTATATGTTGACTATCAAGACGTTGGAGCCGTGGGTTGAGGCCACTGACAATATGCAGTTGTTGCTTACCTACGTTTCGCTTTGCTCGCTTTTCGAGAATCAGATGCACACGTCGGCATTTGAGTCGGCAATGTCGCGCATACAGCAAATTGAGCCCGAAACCTACTGCAACTTGCTGAACGGCAGTGGTGAGGGATTCTCATTGCGTGTCTTTGAGAACGAAAATGTCAAGGCTGGATATTGCAAGACGTGTGGCGAAAAATAGCCGTATTCCGCATAAGGTGGGTTCTATGAATTGATTTCGAGAGGTCTTCGAATTTTTATCGAGTGGATTTATGGAACACACCTTCAACTTTTTAACCGCCCTTTGTCAATATTAATATCAGAAACCCGTATTCTTTGGGCATTACGTAATTAATTTTGAATGATTAAATCAACAAAAGGTGGAACAATATCTTAATTCATTGAGTCAGGTGCAACTGATTGTGTTGTCAGTGCTTGCGTTTTTCCTGCTTGTGCAGGTGATATACTATCTGACAGTCTATTTGCGTGTGGTTTGCAACAAACCGCCACGTGTCAATCTTGATAAACTTTATCCGGTGTCGGTTGTGGTTTGCGCCCGCAACGAGTGCGAAAACCTGAAGGAGTTCCTGCCAAAGGTGTTGAGCCAGAGTTATCCGGAGTTTGAGGTTATTGTGGTGAACGACTGTTCGGAGGACGACACCGTTATGCTTCTTGCCGAAATGGAGCAGAAATACAGTAATTTACGTCATACCAGCATTGAGGTTGACCGCAAATTCTCGCACGGAAAGAAACTGGCGGTAACCATTGGCATAAAGTCGGCAAGGCACGAACACATTGTCTTGACAGATGCCGATTGCTATCCGGTTGACAACCAGTGGCTGACAAATGTCATTTCATCATATTCCGATGGAACAGAGATAGTGCTTGGCTACGGCGGATACGAGTCGCGAAAGGGATTCCTCAATAAGTTGATAAGGTTCGACACTTTGAGCATCGCAATGCAGTATCTCGGATTGGCAAAGGCAGGCCACCCGTATATGGGAGTTGGGCGAAACCTTTCATATACAAAGACTTCGTTCTTCTCAAAATGTGGTTTCCAGTCGCATTACAACCTTATGTCGGGCGACGACGACCTTTTTGTCAACGAACGCGCCAACAAGTCGAACACCCGTGTGGTGACAGCAAAGGAGAGCATTACAATGTCGCTTCCCTGCGAGACGTTCCAGCAGTGGGTCAAGCAGAAGAAACGCCACCTTTCCACCTGGACGCACTATCGCCTTGGCACAAAAATCTGCCTTGGATATGAGTTGTTCAGTCGCTTGCTTTTTTATGCAGTGTTGATAGTTGCAGTGGTGCCATTTGGACTTTATTACGAGGCTTTGATAGCCTATGGATTCCGCTTGCTGGTGCAATTGATTGTGTACAAATTGAATATGAGAAAATTAAATGAGTGTGGATTTTTGTTTTTAATTCCTATATTTGATGTGGTTTTACCATTCTTGCATTTTGCATTTAATATTTTGAATTTAAGGGACTATCGTTGTCAATGAATATAAATCCAGATTTTTCGGATAAGGCCAAACGCGACTTTATATTGGTTGAACGCGCTCAAGGTGGTGATGAACAGGCATTTAACCAGTTGCTTGCCACTTATAAGGATTCAATATATTTTATGGTGCTTAAAATGGTAAGAAGCAAGATTGATGCCGAAGACCTTACCATTGAGGCATTTGGCAAGGCTTTCCGCAACATTGAGCAGTACTCGCCTGACTATGCTTTCAGCACCTGGCTGTTCAAGATTGCATCCAACAACTGCATCGATTTCCTTCGCCGTAAGAAACTGCGCCAACTTGACACAGTGAGCACTTCAGGCGGTGAAGAGGATACCATAGGAGAGGTGTTTGCCAAAGAGGCTACACTTGCCCTGAAGTACGATGCACCCGACCCTGAAGAACGCATCATCATTGACCAGAAACACGCTTTGTTGCGTGAGGTGGTGGCCAACCTTAAGCCACGCTACCGTCAACTTATCGAGTACCGCTACTTCGACGAATTGTCGTACGAGGAGATTGCCGAAAAAATGGAAATGCCACTCGGCACCGTCAAGGCACAGTTGTTCCGCTCGCGCGAGTTGCTCTACGGTATGCTCAAGGACCGCAATGTGCATTTGCAATAACTTGCCTGCAATATGGATTGCATTCTCAAGTATTTCCCAAATATCGATGCCACTCAAAAGGAACGGTTTGCAAAACTGCAGTCGCTCTATGCCGATTGGAATGAGAAGATAAATGTCATTTCACGCAAGGATATAGATAATCTGTATGTCAACCACGTGTTGCACTCGCTTGCCATTGCAAAGGTTGTCTCGTTTGCTGACGGCACCCGTCTGCTCGACGTCGGCACAGGTGGCGGTTTCCCTGGAATACCGTTGGCCATTATGTTCCCAAAATGCCAGTTCCACTTGGTTGACAGCATCGGCAAGAAGATTACCGTTGTGAATGCGGTGGCTGAAGCCTTGGGCCTGACAAATGTCAAGGGTGAACATACACGTGTGGAGCAGGTGAAGGACAAGTGCGATTTTGTAATCAGCCGTGCCGTCACCCGTTTCGACTCGTTCTACAATATGACTCGCAAGTGCGTCGAGCCTGGCGGTAAAAATTCACTTCCTAACGGGATTCTGTATCTCAAGGGTGGCGATTTTGATGAGGAATTACAGGCAACACACCGTAAATCAACTATATATAATATACCAGATTTCTTTGATGAACCTTTTTTTGAAACAAAGAAAGTTATTCATTTGGAACTCTGACGATAGATATTGAAAGTTTGCTATAATTGCAGTGTAAATTTTTATTTAGATATGGAGACAAAGGATATAAAGGAAAAGGTTGAGCATTTGGAACATTTGCTTTATCGCGCAACATTGGAAGACTATCCAAAACTTGCACGCGAATATTCTTATTGGGCCGAAAAACTTGCTGAACGCGAAAAGGTGTCCACTAAACGCAAGTCGGATGATGACGACGACGAGGAGGATAGTGAAGTTGATGATTCGGCCGATGTTGATGTAGATGATGACGAGGAATAAATTTGGGTTGTATTGATAAAAAAGGCGGGAACTTGTCCCGCCTTTTTTTGTTTATTGGTTGTGTCTTGTAAAAAACAAGATGTATGTGCGTAATTGTTTGTGAACGACTGCTGTGTGACATTTGATTGTGCAACGGGTTGTTTTTTCAACGATAAAAACAGCGTGAAATGAAATCTGTTTTTATCGTTGAGTCTTGTGTTCCCGATACCTGTCGGGATTGTGTTCTTTCCTCGTTGCTGACATCAATGTTTGTTTGTCACTTTTTGGCAGTCAGTTTCAGTGTCTGGCCTTTTACGGTTTCCACGTCATACTCGTAGTATTTCTCGAGTTGAGGTGCCTTTATGTCTGACTTGTCTGAAACAATAGGGTCCTTGACGTCAGCCGACAACAGCAGTGGGTTGTGGCATTCGCCTTCGGCAACGTTCAGCCCTTCGCCTTCAAGTTCAACATTTGACCTTATGCGTAGCGAACCGCCAATCTTCGATGTTATTTCTGCATCAGTCAGTTTGCCGTTTGCCCATTTCATATCAACTTCAAATCCGCCACGTGCTACAAGGCCATTTACGCTTCCTTCGTTCCATGCGCTTGGCAGTGCAGGCAACAAGTGAACGGCATTGTCGTGGCTTTGCAATAACATTTCGGCTATGCCTGCGCAAAATCCGAAGTTGCCGTCAATTTGGAAAGGTGGGTGAGCGTCGAACAGATTGGCGTATGTGCGTCCGTTGCCACGGTAGAACCACGAGTTTCCGCCACTTGGCAACAAGTTGAGCATATTTTGAATAATCTTGAACGCGTGGTCGCCGTCAAGCATACGGGCCCAGAAGTTTATCTTCCAGCCTATTGACCAGCCAGTTGCCATATCGCCACGTTGGTTCAGCGTATTCTTTGCGCCTTCAAACAAAAGTGGTTGCTTGAATGGCGATATTTGGTTGCTTGGGTAAAGACCGTACAAGTGCGACACGTGCCTGTGGTCGTCTTTCGGATTGTCGGCATCAACAAGCCATTCCAGAAGTTGGTTGTATTGGCCAATCTGCATTGGCGCAATTTGGTCGATTACAGTTCTTAGACTGTCGCCAAATTCAGCATCGCGGTTGAGCGCCTTTCCTGCCAGAAGTGCTTGATTCAGTGCGTCGAATGCTATTTGATTGTCCATAGTGCAACCTGCGGTCATCGATGAGCCGTCGTTGGTGTAGCCGTGTTCGGGCGATGTTGACGGAGTGGTTACAAGGTATCCGAATTTAGGGTGTTTCACCATTGTGCTCATATAGAATTTTGCGCAGTTTTTCAGGATGTCGTAGTTTTCGGCAAGAAAATCCTTGTCGCCAGTGTACAGATAGTGTTGCCAGATGTGCGTGGTCAGCCAACCGCCACCGTTCGGCCACATTCCCCAGTAGGCGCCGTCGATAGGGCCAGCCACGCGCCAGATGTCGGTATTGTGGTGTGCAACCCAGCCGTCGGCATTGTAAATCTTCTTTGCTGTCTCGGCGCCTGTCACAGAGAGGTCTTTTATAAGTCCGAAAAGTGGTTGGTGGCATTCGCTTAAATTGGTTACTTCAGCGGGCCAGTAGTTCATTTCCGCGTTTATGTTGATAGTGTACTTGCTGTCCCACGGAGCATCGGTCGAGTTGTTCCAGATGCCTTGCAGGTTGGCAGGTTGTCCGCCAGGTTGCGACGATGATATCAGCAGGTAGCGTCCGTATTGGAACATAAGCGAGACAAAGTCTTGGTCGTTGCCTTTGTTGTAGTTCTCCAGTCGTTTGTCAGTCTCGATGAATGAACTGTCCGATTTCGGCAATGATAGATTCACTCTGTCGAATTGGCTTTTGTATTTTGCCGTATGGCTTGCGAGTGCCGTTTTGTAGTCGGTCTTGAGCGCGTTTGAGAGTATTCCTTCGGCTTTTGCCGTGGCATCTCCGCTAACGTCGGTGTAGTTGACAAAGTTTGTTGACGCCGATACGTAAACATAGGCTTCGGAAGCCCCCCTTACCATAAGTTTGTCTTCGCCCGCAAGGTTTGTTCCGTTGCTCTTTATTGCCACAATGCAGTGCGCATTCACCTTGGCATCAACGCCTTCCTGTGATTTCCCTTCAATGTCGATGTCCATTTTCACGCATTCGTTTTTGTCAATGCCTTGCGTGTTGACGTTTGTGTTTTTTGTATCAGTTAGTTTGATGTTCGTCGGGAGCGGGCATTTGTGCGAAATGTCGAAGTTGAGTGCGCATTTTTTGTCTGCTTCGAGTTTTATTATCAGCACGTCGTCGGTGAACGATGCAAATGCTGTGCGTGTGTAGTTTACGCCGTCAACAGTGAATCGGGTTGTAGTCGTTGCCTTGCTGATGTTCAGGTCGCGGTAGTAGTTTTCGGCGCTGTCAAGACCTTCCTGCTCAATGTACAGACTGCCCAGTGTCAGGTAGCCCATACCGTTTTGGCCCGTGAAGAACGTTTGGTTTACAAGGTCTTGTGCTTCAGCAAACTTGTCGTCGAAGATTAACTGCCGAACTTTTGGCAACGCTTCGAGAGCCTTGTCGCTGTTGTTGCTGTGTGGGCCGCCAGCCCAGAATGTCTCTTCGTTGAGTTGGAATTCGGCACGGCTTGTACCGCCGAACACCATTGCACCTAAATGTGAGTTGCCGATTGGCAGGGCCTCCGTCCACGCCTTTGCAGGTTGGCTGTACCATAGTTTTAGGTCATCGGCGGGTTGCTTGCTGTTGCACGATGTCGCAACCATACCTGCCATAAGAATGAATGCAAGATGTCTTTTCATTGTCTTGTGTTTTTTGTTGTGTGCGTAAATGTAGTCATATCTTATAGATGTCGATGTGCTGTTTGCCAATAATTTGGGATGACCTCGTGTTTTTTGCCATTTTATTTTTATTGTACTATAAAGTATTGTTTTGTTGATAGTTATATTTTGAATGATGGTGGGCTGTTTCGTAAAAGAAACATTTGTGTTGGATGCGGTGTGCGCTGAATGTGTCAATTTCGCCCAAAAGCGGACAATAATCGTGAATTATGTTTTCCCCTTCGTTTAGTGTTGCGTGATTTGCACATCACGTCAGCCATATGTGTTCCGATGCAATAATCTTTTCCAAAAGTGGGTTGAAAAACCTAGATTTGGAAGAAAATCGCACAATTTCTTCCAAATGTGGGTAAAATTATATCGATTTGGAAGAAAATTGCATTATTTCTTCCAAATGTTGGTAAAATCATATCGATTTGGAAGAAATTCTCATAATATCTTCCAAAAGTGGGTTGAAAAATGTAGATTTGGAAGAAATTATTAATTACCTTTGTTGGTGAAACGATATGCTAATGTTCAAATTAAAATAATGAGACTATGAACGAGTTGATAGGCAGAGAAAAGGAAGTTGCTGAATTACAGCGGATAGTTGATTCCGATAAAAGTGAATTCGTGGTAATATACGGCCGTCGGCGCATAGGCAAGACATTCCTCGTCAGAAAATTCTTTGACGAACAATTTACCTTTCACTATGTAGGCAAACATCATAAGAAGAAATCGGAGCAATTGGCAAGTTTCCGCGAAGTGCTCATTCGTCAGGGAGCAAGCCCTGAATTGCCAAAATTCGACAGTTGGGGGCAGGCGTTCGGCTGTCTTCAGCAGTTTTTGGAAAAAGCGGGGCAGGGCAGAAAGGTGATATTCTTTGACGAAATGCCGTGGATGGATTCCAAGGGCAGTGACTTCGTGAGCGAGTTGGAATATTTTTGGAACAGTTGGGCGTCGTTGCGCGACGATATCATATTCATAGCCTGCGGAAGCGCCACAACGTGGATGCACGATAAAATTGAGAAAAATCGTGGCGGACTACACAATCGCATTACGCGGAAAATCTACCTTCGGCCATTCAACCTTCACGAGTGTGAACTTTATTTGCAGAAGGCGGGTTTCGATTGGGACCGTTATCAGATAATCCAGTGCTATATGATTTTGGGTGGCGTGCCGTATTATTTGAGTTTGCTTTTGCCACAGTTGAGCCTGCAACAAAATATTGACAATCTTTTTTTTAAGCGGGGAGCGTCGCTGAGTGACGAGTTCGCCGAACTATATAACGCACTATATGGAAAGGCTGACAAGTATATCAAAATTGTGCGTTTGCTTTCCGACCGCAAGGAAGGTCTTACCAAGAAGGATATTATGAACGAAACAGGTTATTCAGGTGGAGGTCTGACAACAATTCTCAATAACCTGGAACGGTGCGATTTCGTTATATCATATCTGCAGTTTGGTTCTAGAGTGAAAAATACAATATACAGATTGTCAGATTTTTATACACGGTTTTATTTCAAGTTCGTCGAAAGTTCAAAAACCTACGACGAGCAGTATTGGAGCCACCATTTCAATGATTCGGGAGTGCTCGCTTGGGAAGGATATTCGTTTGAAATGGTTGGCTTGCTACATCTTGACCAAATAAAAAAAGGACTTGGAATCTCGGGAATAGCAACGGAGTCGTCGTCGTGGAATTATGTTCCGTCGGAGAAAGGCAATAATGGGTTCCAGATTGATTTGATAATAAAACGCGTTGACAAAATTGTTCATTTGTGTGAACTGAAATTCTCTGAAAACAAGTATCTTATAACTAAGGAGTACGAGAAGAAATTGTCGGAGCGCAGGCGTTTGTTTATGGAAAAGACTGATATTGCTCGAGGTGTGGTTTATACGTTTATCACACCAGCGGGCTTGTCCGATAGTAGTCATAACAAATTGGTTCATAGTCAAATCACGACAAAGGAATTGTTCACAGAATAGCAATTTCTTCCAAATGTGGGTTGAAATACCTAGATTTGGAAGAAATTCGCACAATTTTTTCCAAATGTAGGGTAAAATACCGCGATTTGGAAGAGATTTGCGATTGATTAATGTAATAGCCTTGTTTCTAGCGTTTCATTATCGCGCATAAAAAAAGTGTACAACATTTTGTTGTACACTTTTCTGTTATGTGGCGTAAGTTATTTCGTAATCACAACACCGCCATTGCAAGGTATTGTGAGTGAAACTTGTTGCTTCTTGTTGATTTTAAGGTCTTTTACGCTTCCATTGAGTTGCTCGTCGTCGCTATAGAATTTTACGGTTGAGTTGGCATCAAACATTGGTACGTTGATGTTGACCTTTAGCGTTTCCTTTTGAGCATTGATGCCCACAACAAACCATTTGTCGGCGTGTCGGCGAGCCAAGATTACATATTTGCCAGGGTATCCGTCGATGAACTTGACTTCATCCCAAGTCGTTGGAACGTCCTTCATAAAATCGACAGCCCAGGCAGGAGCATCGGTCAGGTTGTTGGGAGCCATGGCGAAGTTCTGCACCGGGGTCTGGAACAGTATTGCCGTGGCCAGTGCGAAAACGTCGGAAGTCACCCTATTGCTGCCGCGTCCGCTGTTGGCCTTGTTGTATATCTTGTTGAGCGTGCTGCCGCCAAAGTCCATATTGCCGATGGCGTTGCGCAGCACAGGGTGTATGCATGCGCTGCGCGAGTCGATGTTGTTGTCTAATTGCGAGAAAGCCATATTCTCGCTGGCGCGCACGGCCTCGCAGCTCACAAAATTGGGATACATCCTCTCCCAGCCGCGCGGTATGGTGCATCCGTGGAAAATCACCATAATGCCGTAGTCGTTGGCGTCGGCCAGAATGTCCTCGTACATCTGCATCGACTGCTGCTTGTCGCTGCCCACAAAATCCACCTTGATGCCCTTGATGCCGGCCTTCTGCATCCATGCCATCTCGCGGCGGCGGGTTATTTCCCTGTGCATGAAGCCGCGCGGGCTCTGGAATGCGTTGTTCCAGTAGCCGTTGCTGTTGTACCATAGGAAGAGGCCCACGCCCTTGCTCTGGGCGTATTTGGAGAGCTCCTCCATGCGGTCGTGGCCTATGTTGGTATCCCAGAACGCGTCCACCAGCAGGTATTCCCAGCCCATGGCTGCCGCGGAACACTATGTGTTCGACAACAAGCTGGCCGTGCTGTTGGGAGATTACCTCCTGGCGAAAGTGCTGGGCATTGCCTCACAGCTTGCATTGCCTGAAGTATGGCCTTTACTGAGCGATACGGTCCGCCGGCTCACACGGGGAGAAATGGTGCAGCTTTCCCGCAGGGGATGTCTGGATTTGGCCGAATCGGATTATTTCCGATTCATGGAATGGAAAACCGCCTCGCTGACGGAACTCAGTTGCCGTTTAGGTGCCCTGTCGGCCGGAGCTTCAAAGGCGGAACAGGAGGCCTATGGACAATGGGGACGTGATTTCGGCATTTTTTTCCAGCTGAAGGATGATCTGAAGGATTTTGCCGGAGCGGCGGATGGCAAGGACAGCTACAGCGATTTGCGTGAAGGCGAAGTGACCCTCCCGGTGATGTACGCCATGCAGCGGCTCAGCCTGAACGGACGGGCGGATTTCCGCAGACGTTACCTCAAAATACAGAAACCGGCCGGTGAACTGGAAGCCTTGGCTGCAACGGTACGGGATTGCGGAGCCTTGCATCAGGCAGGAGAAAAACTGTCGCAGATGCAGACTGTCTTGCTGCAGCAACTGGAGGGTTTCCCGGAAAGTGTGTATCGTCTGGATTTGCAGCAGTTGGTAAGGGAAACCGGGAATCTTCAATTT
>CALABN010000155.1 GCA_937885735.1 uncultured Bacteroidota bacterium
ATAATCCATTTGGTTAAATTTGTATTTCAAACGATGAATTTATAGAACACACCTTAAGTTATTTTGAATCTTTTTTTACTTCGAACAGGATAATTATGAAACTACTTGAAGGTAAAGTTGCACTCATTACGGGCGCAGGACGCGGAATTGGCAAGGGAATTGCATTGAAATTCGCAGAGGAAGGTGCCAACCTTGCATTGACTTGCACATCGTTGCGCGACGAGGTGCTTCAATATGAAAAGGAATTGAACGATATGGGCGTAAAGGCGAAATTCTATGCCTTTGATGCTTCCGACTTTGAGTCGGCACAGTCTTTTGTCGGACAGATTGCTTCCGAATTCGGGCGCATCGACATTTTGGTCAACAATGCTGGCATCACTCGTGACGGCGCATTGAAGCGTATGACCGAGGACCAATGGGACGACATTATGCGTGTCAACCTCAAGTCAGTGTATTGTATGAGCAAGGCGGTCCAGCCTGTTATGTGGAAGCAGGCTTGCGGTTCCATTATTAATATGAGTTCGGTTGTTGGCGTGCGCGGAAATGCCAATCAATGCAACTATTCCGCATCAAAAGCGGGAATAATCGGCTTTACAAAGTCCGTGGCTCAAGAGTTTGGCGCCCGCAATATCCGTTGCAATGCCATTGCGCCAGGTTTTATCCTCACCGAGATGACTGAAGCCCTTCCTGACGCCATTCGCGACGAATGGGTGAAGAAGATTCCTTTGCGTCGTGGCGGAACGCCTGCCGATGTGGCCAATGTGGCTACATTCCTTGCTTCCGACTTGTCGGCGTATGTCACAGGGCAGGTTGTCAACGTTTGTGGCGGTATGCTCACCTGATGAATAATCTGCTTTAGCCTGATATGATTGCCCTTTTGCTGTTTTGCGTGCTTTTGGCTTGCGCTATGGCGTGGTTGCCGTATTCTGGCAAACGCGTAAAATCGCAGGTTGGCAGGTGGCAACGCATTGCGATGATGTCGTTGCGTTTCCTGGCGGTGATGTCTTTGCTTGTCATCTTGCTCGATTTGACTGTCAACAGGCAGACAACCGAGAAACAGCAACCGTTGGTGGTGTTGGCTCAAGACAATTCGTCGTCGATGCTTATGAACGCCGATTCCGATTGGGTGCGCACCGACTACTGTCGGCAGTTGGACGCATTGAAACAACGTTTGGGCAAGCATTTTGATGTCCGTTTGCTGGCATTTGCCGATTCTGTGGCCGAAACCGACGGATTCAGTTTCGACGGGCAATCGACAAATATGTCGTCAGTGTTCGACTATGTGCAGAACAATTTTTATGGTGAAAATGTCGGGGCCATTGTCATAGCATCCGACGGCATTGTCAATCAGGGTGCCGACCCGCTTTACAAGTCGGGCGCCTTCAGCAAGCCAGTTTACACCATTGCTTTGGGCGACACATTGCCACATCCCGACTTGTCCATCGACAGAGTCGCTTCAAACAAGACGGTTTACCGCAATTCGCGATTCCCGCTTATGGTCTATGTCAAGGGACAAAAGGTGCCTGATGGCGATTATGTCTTGAAAATAAGCGAGAAAGACAAGATTATTGAACAGCGTACAATCACCATCAAATCCGATTATTCTTACCAAAAGGAACTTTTTTATCTAGAAGAAGACGAAGTCGGTTTGCATCAATATATGGTTCAGGTTGATGTCCCGCAAAACGATGTCAATGCCCAGAATAACAGGCATAATGTGGTGGTCAATGTCAGCGACGACGTGCTCGACGTGCTGTTGCTTCAAAACTCGTGGCACCCCGATGCTTCGGCCATCAGCCAGGTGTTGCGCAAGAATCAGCGTTACAATCTGACAATCAGCAATGTGTCGGATTTCGACGGCAATGTGGGCAAATACTCATTGATTATCCTTCATCAGTTGCCATCGTTTGAAAATGATATTCAAAATATTGTCAGTCAGGCAAAAAGGAATAATATTCCGTTGTTGGTGATAGTCGGCGGACAGACTAATCTCAAGGCATTGTCGGGGTTGGGTTTGGGCATCGACATAAAGCAGAAACACAGCGACTATGAAAATGCATATCCCGCTTTGAATGCTGATTTCAAGTGGTTTACCATAGATTTTGATGCAACGCAGACGTCTATTTTCCCGCCGTTGAATGTGCCTTATGGCGACTATGGCGTTGTGCCGACGAGCCAGGTGCTTTTCTATCAGCGGATTGGCTCTGTGACTACACAAATGCCACTCGTCTATTTTACCCAGACATCTGACCTGAAAGTAGGCGTTATTTGCGGTGAAGGCATTTGGCGTTGGCGACTCATCGACTATATGTCAGAAAAGTCGCATTCCGTTACCGATGAGATTGTCAATAAGACAATTCAGTATTTGAGCACGCGTGAAAAGCGCGAGCGTTTGGTGGTCACAATCGACGATGTGATTCCTGCTCATCGTGATGTGGTGGCGGAGGCTATGCTTTACAACAAGTCTATGGAACTCGTCAATTCCGTCGATGTGGATTTTGTCGTCACCGACGAGTCGGGATACAAGTTCAAGTCGGCATTCCAGCCGTCGGAAATGGGGTATGTGCTCAATTTAGGGCGCAAGCCAGCAGGCAAATACGCGTATGAGGCATCTGCAAAAATTGGCGACGAGACATTTGTGAAAAAGGGCCAGTTTGTTGTTGTCGAGGAATCGGCGGAGATGAACAACCTTCAGGCCGACCACAGCCTTTTGTACCAACTAGCCACCGACCACGGCGGGCAAATGGTCCCTGCTTCGCAAATGGACGAGATTGTTCAAATGATTGAAAATGACGAAAATGTGGTGCCTGTTGTTACTGCCATTTCGAAAATCTTTCGGGCAGTCGATTCGGTGTTTGTCCTTTTGCTGTCAGTCTTTCTGCTTTGCGTCGAATGGTTCCTGCGCAAGTTTTGGGGAATGGATTGATCCCGCTAAATCTCGCGAGCGAACATTTGGTCGAGTTGGTTTTGCGTGAAAGGGCAGGGCTCCTGTCTCTCTTTGGCCAGTTGGAATTGTCGGCAGGCGTTTGCCACCGATGTCGCGTCAAAGCATTTGAACATAGTCTCCTTCAGTTCGTCGAGTCGCTCAGCGTCGGCAGGCGAGAATTTGCCACTCTGCCTGTAACTTGCGTTTTTTTTAGGTTCGATGCCGTGAAAATAGTACGACCAGACGAGAAACTGCATACAAACGTCGGGTGTCATCAGTATGTCTTGCATAATATTATAGGTTAGATGCCGTGTTTTCGATAAATGTCAGTTTTGTGCCGTCAATGTCTTGATTGTCAGTGATGTGTCCCGACAGCGTAGGGCTTTTTACACCATCTTTGAGTTCCAGGTTGCCTTTGAAGATGCGTGCTTCGTCCCACAATCCGCAGTCGATGAACGATTGCAAAAGTCGGCTTCCGCCTTCTACTATCAGTTGGTTGATGCTTGATTCATAGAGTTTTTTCATCAGTGTCGGCAACATCTCGCTGTTCCAAGGCAGTTTCACGTTAAGCAGAATTTCCGTCGCATTATCGTTTAGGCTGTTCAGTCGCCACGTCGGTTGCGAGTGGTCGAATAGCGCAAGGCTGTCAGGCA
>CALABN010000156.1 GCA_937885735.1 uncultured Bacteroidota bacterium
CTACTCGATAAAAATTCAAAAATCTCTCGAAATCAATTTATAGAACCCACCATAATTGGTGTAGAGATGTAGCATAAATTGAAAGTCCGCACATTTCTACATTCAAAATCATACATACTAATCGCGAAAGTTTTCGGGACCAGATGATTTTCCGTTCGTCACAAAGAAATTAACAATCACCCCCGAAAACAGGAAGTTATCAACAATGGTGTAAAAAAGTGGATAAAAGTGGGGTAAAGTGGGAATTTATCACTTATTTTGACGCTTGATTAAGTGTTTGATATGGCAAACTTTATAGGAGATTACCGATGCAAGGTGGACGCCAAAGGCCGAATCCTCTTCCCTTCAGGGCTTAAAAAGCAGCTGGAAGCGAACGGTAATTGCTTTGTCATAAAGAAAGACTTGTTTGAACAATGCCTTGTAATGTACACGTCGGCGGAATGGGAACGGCAGAATGAAATAATCCGCAGCCAAATCAACCCATTCAACAAGGAACACAATCGTTTCTTGCGTGGATTCTACCGCGGAACAGCTGAAATCGAGCTCGACAACAGCGGTCGTCTGCTGCTGCCTAAACGTCTGCTCGACGAAGCGGGAATTGACAAGGACATTGTACTGTCGGGACAGGACACTAAAATTGAACTTTGGGCCGAAAGCAAATACGATGCAATGGAGGAGGATGAGGACGAATTTGCAGTATTGGCCGAAAAGATAATGAGGGGTTCCACAAATGCGGAGGTGTAGATGGAAGCATATCACACACCTGTCCTTCTGCAAGAGAGCGTTGACGGACTCAATATTAAGCCTGTTGGAACTTATGTCGACTGCACGTTTGGCGGTGGCGGTCATTCACGCGAGATTTTATCAAGACTGAACGACAAAGGGCATCTGGTTGCATTCGACCAGGATGAAGAGGCTCTTGCAAACCGCCCTGACGACAAGCGTCTGGTGCTTGTCCACGGCAATTTCAAATACCTGAAAAACTATCTGCGATTTGAAGGGTTTCCACAGGTTGACGGCATTTTGGCCGACCTTGGTGTGTCGGGACACCACTTCGACAGCGAGACACGCGGTTTCTCGTTCAGGTTCGACAGCCCGCTCGATATGAGGATGAACCAACAGGCAAGCTTCTCGGCACGCGACATTGTGAACGGATACTCTGTCGACCAACTGGCATCAATGTTCAGAATGTACGGCGAACTCGACAACGCAGGACGCGTGGCCTGGCTCATCGACGGATACCGCAAGGGCAACCGCATCGACACTGTCGGCCAACTGAAGGATGCCATTGCTCAAGTGACACCGCAAAAGGCTGCGACAAAATTTCTCGCAAAAGTGTTCCAGGCCTTGCGCATTGAGGTGAACCACGAGATGGACGCCCTGAAGGAAATGCTGGAGCAAACCGCTGAAGTGATTAAGCCAGGCGGAAAACTGGTGGTGATAACCTACCACTCGCTTGAAGACCGATTGGTAAAGAACTATATGAAGAACGGCAAATTTGACGGACAAGCCGAAAAAGACCTGTTCGGCAATGTGAACGTTCCTTTCAAGATGGAGAATCACAAAGTGATAATTCCTGACAGTCAGGAACTTGACGAAAACAGCCGTTCGCGAAGCGCAAAATTGAGAATAGCGGAAAGAAGGTAGAAATGGACAATCAACCAAAGAAGATATCGATAAAGGTTTTCTTGAGCGGAAACTTTTTGAGCCGTGACGCTTTCCTGAAGCAACTGCCGTTCATTCTGTATCTGACTGTACTTGGGCTGATTTACATAACCAACCATTTCAACGCTGAAAAGGTATTGCGTGAAACGCAAAAACTGGAAAAGGAACTGCACGAGATGCGGGCCGAATCGATAACCCGCGCATCGTACCTGATGGAGATAAGCAAACAGTCGCAAGTATCGAACCTTGTGAAAGAGAGAAATTTAGGACTTGAAGAGGCTGTGACACCGCCCCGACAAATAATTGTGAAACGATAATGGCCGACAAGAACACAAAGAAGAAGATTGAAAAGCGCTTCAGCGTGGTGTATCTATTCACCGTGCTCTTTGCCATTGCCATAATCGGACGCATAATATTCCTCGACATCTGTCAACACGACAAATGGATAGAACGCATCAACGAGTCGCAGAAGGAGATTGAGATTGAACCCACCCGTGG
>CALABN010000157.1 GCA_937885735.1 uncultured Bacteroidota bacterium
TAGGAAAAATGTCAAATGGGAAATACCTTTCCTTAGGCTCATATCGTTTGGATGAGGTCAACTTTAAGAATATGAATGTTGATACAGTCGAATATGGAAGGTCGCCTTTTTTCTATGAAGCTATATATAAAGCTGATCCATATAGTATTTCTAAGTTTGACGATGGATTTCTTTTGACTTTTTTAGGGAAGGGATATTCCGTGGTTTATCTTGACAATGCACTTCGAGCTAAAAATGTCATTAGTGATCAAAATGGTATGGCCGATGGGTTGGCTACCAATAGTTTGCAAACTGGTAGTGTGTCGTGGGTGACAACTTGTAATGGCGTTTCCAAATTAGAGCTAGGAAGTGCGGTGTCTTTGTTTAATCAGAGTTCTGGTGTTTATGGAGTTATAAACGATATTATTGAGTTTGATGGTGTCTTGTATATTGCAACTAGTCAAGATGTTTATTATTTAGATGGTTCTGATGGTGTCGCTAAGTTTGTTCCTATAAAGAAACCATCAAATTCTGGTATAGGAGAAGAGATTGCAGGTGATTTGACTTATAAATTCCAAGAAATAATAAATCCTGAAAATAAGACAAAAATGCTGGCAGTGGCCACGACAAATGGCATTTACACCATAAAAAACAAGGTCAGATGTAATACAAATAATGTAATAACCACTCTAAATGGAACGGAGAAATTTTTTCAGTCTAAGTCTCATCCGGAATTAATATATGTATCTAGCAGAGATGGTGTGTTTAAATTATCTTATGATAAAATTCGTAAAAAGTGGAATTCAAAATCGTTAGATATAGTAGGTAAGGTTGTTGGTTTTGCTGAGGATTCAAATGAACGTATTTGGATAAGTGTCGACAATCAGGAATTGTTGAGATATTCTCAGGAAGATGATACCTTTATTTCGTACACAGCTGGACAAGAGTCTGGTTTGCCGTCTATGTTTCAAGTGAACATATCGGATATAAATGGAAAATTGAGATTTTGTACTGTTTCTGGCATTTATGATTTTGATGAAAGTCAGTCGAAGTTTGTATTAAGTGACATATTAGGGAAAGATGGGAACGATACCACACATTCATATTTTAATATCATTCCATACCGTGATGGCTATGCCATTATTAATTATGATGATGACGACCGGTTATATTGGATTTCTGTAACAACTACAGTCAATGGAGAAACACAAATTTTTAGAACACCATTTAATAGATTGCCAAATAAATGGTCAGAGGTGATATATGTTGATTCAAAAGGTAATTTGTGGTTGTCTATTACTGATGTGTTATATTGTTATCGAGAAGATTTAATTGATAAGGAGCAGCCTTACTACGACGAACCTTTTGCAGCACATATACGTAAAGTATTGGTTAATGATTCAATTGTGCTTTTTGGTGGATCCTTTAAAACAGAGAATGGAGGTATAGCACAATTGCAAGACGAAAAAGACATCCCTGTTTTGGATTACAAAAACAATTCATTGTTGTTCCAATATAGTGCCACATTCTTCGAAGAAGAGGATAAGTTGGTTTATTCAACAATGCTTGAAGGTGCCGATGATACTTGGTCTAAGTACAAACCAGGCAATGAATATGCCCGTTACGCATTGCGTGAAGGCAGTTATACATTTAAGGTAAAGGCCAAAAATATTTATGGTGTTGAAAGTTCTGTTGCTGAATACTCGTTTGTCATCAAGCCACCATTCTATCGTACTGCTTTGGCTTATATATTCTACGTTATTGCACTTATTGCGGGTGTGTTTGGCATTGTTAAATGGAACACCCACCGACTGATAGAGGACAAGAAGAAACTGGAACGCAAGATTGCCGAAGCAACTGAAGAGATTAGAGGCCAAAATGTCCAACTGGAACAACAGAAGGACGAGATTGAAAAGCAGAAGGACGAGATTCAGGCAAGTATCAACTATGCACGCCGAATCCAAAGGGCCTTGCTGACACCTGATGAAACAATTGATGCCATATTCCCTGACCATTTCTTGCTTTACAAGCCACGTAACATTGTGAGTGGCGACTACTATTGGATTGGCCAGTTTGGCGACAACAAGGTTTGCATAGTTGCCGACTGTACGGGACACGGTGTGCCAGGCGGATTTATGAGTATGCTGGGTATGACCAACTTGAACTACATTGTAGGTCAGGAGTTGCGGCCAGACGAAATACTGAACAAGTTGCGCAAGGCCATTATTACAAGTTTGAGGCAGAAGGATGAGTCTATAGTTGCGCAAATGGCGGAAAACGGAGACGCACCTGTGGTTGTAGAGAAGAAAGACCGTAGCCAGGATGGCATGGACGTGGCAATGTATGTGATAAATGAGAAGGAGATGACATTGTCGTTTGCAGGTGCAAACAACCCGTTGGTTCTTATTCGAGATGGCGAGGTTCAGGTGATAAAGGCAAGCAAGATGCCTGTCGGCATTTATGCAAAACTTGACCCATTTGAACGTGTTGACATGGAACTCAAGAAGGGCGATTGTCTGTATACATTCTCTGACGGATTCCAGGACCAGTTTGGCCAGGCAACTGGCCGTAAGTTTATGAGCAAGCACTTGCGTGAGGTGTTGCTTGAAAATCACCAAAAGCCAATGGCCGAACAAAAGGAAATCCTGAACAAGACTTATGAAGATTGGCGCGGACCTGCCGACTTGCAGACAGACGATGTTGTCTTGATGGGCGTCAGGATTTAATGTAAGATAAATCAGTAGAGACCAATGCTTGTCAGGTGTTGGTCTCTTTTTTTGTGCGTATGCGTAAGCAAAAGTGTGGTTTGTCAAATAAAACAAACCAAAAGTCACCAATTGCGTAAATTTGGAACATAAAAATTAGGGTTATGATAATAGTTCGTTTAGCACTTGTTTTTTTGGCGATTTACGATTTCGCAATTGATACTTGCCAAAAATGTTCTTGGTTATTCCGTAAGGTTTGTCGCGGGTTCCTGCATATGTTTGCAACCAGGACAACCACCACAGCATAGCGTTTGCTGTGCAAAAAGTAACAAATCTCATTAACTGAGTTTTTAGGGGAAAAACTCACAAATCCATTTTAAAACTTGTTATTTTACATTTTTAGTGTCACAAAACGCTAATTTGCTAATTTTGTGCCTTTGCGCATACTGCAAATGGATTTGCATCGTTATTTATATAAATAAAAACATATCAGATGAAACTTTGGGATAAAGGTATAGAGACAAACAAGTTGGTGGAGCAGTTCACAGTCGGGTTGGACCGTGAGATGGACCTTTATTTGGCGCCGTTTGACGTAATGGGAACAATGGCACACATTACAATGCTTCAGTCAATTGGACTACTTGAAAAATCGGAACTTGACACTTTGCTGGTCGAACTGAAAAAAATATACGCCACGGCTGTTGCTGGAAATTTGAAGATAGAGGATGACGTTGAAGATATCCATTCTCAAGTTGAACTTATGCTGACACGTACGCTTGGCGATATGGGTAAGAAGGTCCACAGCGGGCGTTCGCGAAACGACCAGGTTCTTGTTGACATGAAACTGTATCTGCGTCACGAGGTGAAACTGATTTTTGATTTGGTGGCATCGTTATACAAGACGTTGATAGAGTTGAGCAACAAGCATAAAGATGACCTGATGCCAGGTTACACTCATTTGCAGGTTGCAATGCCTTCGTCTTTTGGATTGTGGTTTGGCGCTTATGCTGAAAGTCTGACTGATGACTTGCGTATGTTAAGCGCTGCTTACAAGGTAATCAACCAAAATCCGCTTGGCTCGGCTGCTGGATATGGCTCGTCTTTTCCTTTGAATCGTACAATGACAACCAGGTTGCTTGGCTTCAACGATTTGAATTACAATGTGGTATATGCTCAAATGGGACGTGGCAAGACTGAACAGGACTTGAGCTTTGCAATGGCCGCATTGGCACAGACATTGAGCAGAATGGCAATGGATATGTGTATGTACAACTCGCAAGACCTTGGATTTATCCATATTCCAGATGAATTCACCACAGGTTCATCAATAATGCCTCACAAGAAAAACCCTGACGTTTGGGAGTTGGTTCGTGGCAAGTGTAACAGGATTAAGGCATTGCCAACCGACCTGACTCTTACCATATCAAATCTTCCGTCGGGTTATCATCGTGATTTGCAACTTTTTAAGGAACAGATAATTCCTGCCATAAACGACATTAAGGACTGCCTTGTTTTGGCCGAACTGATGCTGAAGAACATTGAGGTGAAGAAGAATATCCTTGATGAGCCTAAATACAAGCTGGCTTTCAGTGTTGAGGTCGTGAACAAGCTGGTTTTGTCGGGTGTCCCGTTCCGCGATGCATACAAGCAGGTCGGAATGGAGATTATGGACGGCAAGTTCGAATATCACGGCGAACTGCACCACACTCACGAAGGGTCCCTTGGCAATCTCTGCAACGACAGGATCGCATCCAAGATGGACCGTATCCTGGGCGGATTCACCTTCAGCAGGGTCTCTGAAGCGGTGGAATCGCTGCTCGCATAGGCTTTTCCGGCTGTACGCTATTTTCCTGTTCCAAAGTTGGCGCATAATGGTCTTTTTTGATTATCTTTGTCTATTGACATGGACAAAACTGATAATCACACAAAGAACACAATTATGCATATCAAGAACAGTTTTTTCACTGCTGCGGTTTTGATTTCAGGACTGCTGGCTGTTTCGTGCGCCAGCTCCGGACCTGCAGCTCAGGATGGCAGCGACCTCTGGTTCGCGAATTCCCGTCCGTATGAGGAGGTCCTGTCTTCTGT
>CALABN010000158.1 GCA_937885735.1 uncultured Bacteroidota bacterium
AAAGGACTGGATAACGGTCGAAATCCTCACGAAAATTCGGGCCTGGCTCTTTTGCGTGAATCAGGCGCACCTCAACCCCACGCTCAATAAGTTTGGCCAACACGCCCAACAACGGCAACTTCTGCGGTGCTCCCAACCCCAACTGACCTGCGGGCAAATCCATATACAAATCCTTGATATCGGCAGTGCCAATCCACAGAAATCGCCTTGCCGCGACTATGCGGGCAAGCACCTCGTTGTAATGGCCGGTATCGGCAATGTAGTTCAGCATTTTTCAAACATATTGTCAATCAATAAAGAAGACCGAACATCCAAAGCGGGATTCGTGCATCGACACCTATTTCAACATCGTCGACAGCCAGAAAACTGTCAGGCAAATCCTTTATCTGGTCAAACGACTTGCCCTTACCGCCAACCTCGAACAGGTATCTCTTGTCGACAAGGAAATCGCCAGTCTTTGGATATCTTACATCGTGATTTTGAGACAGTTGATTCATAAAAAACGTTTCTCTCAAAGTACCCACATTGACCTGCGAAGTAAGAGCACACATCAAAGTTGGATTATTGACATAAATCTTGTCGGGCTTAGACAGATTGTCAGGGCTTTTGACATCATCGGACAGCAACTGAAGCAATCCGCCTCTCTGTAAAGCATATAGCATCTTCAACCCCTGATTCCTGTCAGTTTCAAGTTCACGAAACAACTCCGCCATTTTGGGCAACTGCGGGACTCTTTCCGCCAAAACCATAAACATCTTTTTCGCCTTTCTAATAGTGGACGGCGTGACATCTTCAATAGTCGGATAATCAACTTCAATTATCTGATTGACAACCGCCTGCAATCTTTGTTCGAGGCCATTGTGAACATTTTTGTAAAAAGGATAATAACCTTCCTTGAGATACCCCTTGAACAAAGGCAGAATCTTTGCCCTTGCGCAGACATCCATTGCAATCGACTCGTGTTCCTGCAACAATCTTTCGAGCGGGACAGGCTCAAACTTCAATTTTGCTTCATACTCCAAATATTCCCTAAACGACATTCCTCGCATTTCGTACATTGCCTGCCTGCGCGACAAATCGCCCTCGCCACTCTGAATCTGAAGCATCGACGAACCAGTGTAAACCACATTCAGGCCTGGATAATTGTCGCTCAAATTCTTCAGAAGCAATTGCCATTTTGGCTCATAATGGATTTCATCAATGAAGATATGCGTACCACCGTTATTATAGTGACATTCAACCACATCCAGGATACTATGAGTGGAAAACCACAGGTTGTCGAGCGAAACATACAGCACTTTTTTCAAATTCCTTCCCTTAAAAGTCTCCTTGATATGCTGTAACAACAATGTTGTCTTGCCCGAACCTTTAGGGCCCTTGATGCCAATCAACGAATCGTGCCAGTCAATCTTACTGTAAAGATATCTGTGATAATCCGTCGAAGTGCTTGCCAACCTTCGGTGAAAAACCGTGACAATATCCTGCATTTCAAAACTATCCATAGTTACATAGCATTTAAATGTACGGCACAAATATATCAAAAAGAATGTTTACAAACATCTTTTTCAATAAAAATTAAATATCTGCATTTATTTTTTTAGATACAAAAAGAATGTTTACAAACATCTTTTTTTAATAGGAATCAAATGTTTACAAACATTGTTATGCAAACAATTTTTCTGCACAGTTTTCAAAATCCACTTTTTCCAACCACGTAAACTACAGACTTTTCGCCTTCAGTATCAACAAATTCCTCAATCAGACGGCACCCCCAACTTTCGGCACATTTGGCGGACGGCACATTGGTCTTTTTCATATATGAGAATATTTCGCGAAAAGGCGTGTTTTGGAAAATCCAGTCGCGGACGGCAATTGCCGACTCTTTGGCATAGCCTTTCCTCTGCATATCCTTGCGAATGTGATAGCCAATTTCGGGCTTTACAACACCGTTGATATTCTGCATAGTGAGTCCGCAGTCGCCAATCATTTCGCCCGTATCTTTCAGACACACAGCCCAAAGTCCGAATCCAAAAATGCGGTAGCGCTCAATGTTACGCTCTATCCAATTGCGGACACGATTCGCATCAAAGACATAGGGATAATGTTGCATAATGTCGCTGTCGGCAAGGACGGCATACAACGCATCGAAGTCACTCATCGACATTTCACGCAATATCAACCTCGATGTTTCTATTTGCATTATTTTACTGATATTCCAATCATTACAGTTTCACCGTCGCTGTTGTTCCATACAGAATGAGGTCGTGTTCCCTTCACCAAATAAGCCTCATCTTTGTGAATGATAACGGTTTCGTCGTCAAATTCGACACGCGCCTCACCCTCTGTCACAATAAACAGATGATTGTGTTCGTGAGAATGTCTTGTTGTCGGCCCACCGCCGTTCAAATCGACATAGGCTATTGAACCATTGATAATTTGTCCCATTTCGCCAAACAGATTCTTTGCCTTGAAATTGACGTGATTTGGGGGTGTGATAAAATCTTGCATAATCGTTATATAAAATAAATGGTCAAATGGATAGTGAACTGGATAATTTTCAATAATTTATTTTCAGAAAATCATCGATGCTAATTATATCAATTTTAGGAAACTGCAAGGTTTTCAGGATATTGAAATGCTTATCCTCCGTAACTACAAATCGTGCGTTTGATGCAAAAGCACAATCAACAAACTTGTTATCGTCAGGGGCTTGGGTAATTGCCTGACACCTGAAATGTGGGCATACGTGCACTACATTTTCCTTTGACAAAATTGCATTGACAATGTAATCGGATACAGCTACGCCAATATTTCGTGACAACACTTCAGAATACTCTTCAAGCACCTCGTTACTAATACACAGGTTATATTTTTTATCCAAAAAATTTTGCCAAATCTTTCGATACACACTTCTTGGCGAAATACTCATTATCAGAGTATTAGTATCTAAAACGACATTGTCCATTATTTGTATGGCGTACGTTGGTGAAGACTTCTGAAACTTTCGATTTTTTCATCATTCAGTTCACCATTATCCCAAAGACGATTCAACTCCTCATCTGCTTTTTTGGCGAAAAAATCAGAAATTATCTCCTTAAGCATTATCAAGGTGTTTTCATCTTTGGCATAAGATATCATATTGATGATATCTGCTTGAATATTATTTGACAATGTCGTTTGCATCTTTTGTATCAAATTATTTATCAAAGATAAAAAATATTTGAATAGGTGAGGAAAGGTCAACATACTATCACCATACAAACTTTTCCGAACTATTTAAGGTGAGTTCTATAAATTCACCGTTTGAAAAATAAAAATAACGAAATGGGCAATATGAACTTTTCGGCGCTTTTTGTTTTTTATCGGTATCTTTATGG
>CALABN010000159.1 GCA_937885735.1 uncultured Bacteroidota bacterium
TCTGGCTATTCGTTCGCCGTTCCTGAACGCATTGCCCGAAAAACCGTGTCCGACCTGATGGAGTATGGTACGGTACAGCGTGCATTCATCGGCATTAACATATCTGAAGTGACGTCGGACTTGGCTCAACAGAATGGCGTTAAGAGCCTGAAGGGTGTTTACGTCAATTCGGTGGTTGACGGCGGCGCGGCACAGTCTGCTGGCATTAAGGCTGGTGACGTAATTCTGAAGGTGAACGATGTTGATGTGAACAAGGTGGCTGAACTTCAGGAACAGATTGGACGATACAGGCCTGGTCAGCAGGTGAACGTGACTATTTTGAGAAACGACAACAAGCGTGATGTTATGCTCACTTTGCGCAACATTGAGGGCGGAACGTCGCTTTACAAGGCTGGCGAGACTATGGAAATATACGGCGCAAATGTAAGGACTGTCAGTTCGCAGATGGCTTCAAAGTTGAAAATCAAGGGCGGAGTGGAGTTCGTGTCGCTTGGCGACGGCAAGTTCCAACAGTCTGGAATCAAGGAAGGGTTCATCATCACGTCGGTCAATCGCAGAAGCGTGCTTTCTGTAGATGACTTGAAATCAATGTTGGCAAATGCCCGTGGCGGAATCTACATTGAAGGTGTATATCCTGACGGCAAGGTGGCTTATTATGCGTTTGGAATTTAGGTTTTTGAATTTTAAGGTTGAGAGTTGAGAGTTGAGAGTTGAGAGTTGAGAGTTGAGAGTTGAATGTTGAATCGTTGAAGGTTGAATCGTTGAAAGTTGAATTATAAATTGTAATTGTGATTGTGAATTGTGATCCCGATAACTATCGGGAGTGAATTGTGAATTATTAATTGTTAATTGTTAATTGTGCATTCCCAATACCACTGTTTTTCAGGTATTTATTGATGTATGTCAGTTTCTTATTTGAAAAAAGTCAATAAAAATCATAAAAAATCAATTTTTTTTGCAACCTATACCAAACATTCTCGTATAAGAACTCGTTTTTCTGTCGTGAAATAGACGGGGACTCAAAGAACAATAGTGTTGAATATTGCAAAAAATCATCATAAATGAGACAATTAAAAATTACAAAATCCATTACCAACCGTGAGAGCGCTTCGTTGGACAAGTATCTGCAGGAGATTGGTAAGGAAGATTTGATTACGGTTGAGGAAGAGGTTGAGTTGGCTCAACGAATCAGAAAAGGCGACCGTTTGGCATTGGAGAAACTTACAAAGGCAAACTTGCGTTTCGTTGTTTCTGTTGCAAAGCAATATCAAAACCAGGGCTTGAGCCTGCCTGACTTGATTAACGAAGGCAATTTGGGATTGATTAAGGCCGCAGAAAAGTTCGATGAGACAAGAGGTTTCAAGTTCATCTCTTACGCAGTGTGGTGGATTCGTCAGTCCATTCTTCAGGCATTGGCTGAACAATCGCGTATTGTCCGCCTTCCATTGAATCAGGTTGGTTCTCTTAACAAGATAAACAAGGCATACTCTAAATTTGAACAGGAAAACGAGCGTGTCCCTTCACCAGAGGAGTTGGCATCTATGATGGACCTTCCAAAGGAGAAGATTATCGACACATTGCGCGTATCTGGCCGTCACGTGTCGGTGGATGCACCATTTGTCGAGGGCGAGGACAACAGTCTGCTTGACGTGCTTGAAAACAAGGATAGTCCAATTGCCGACGATATGCTTATGAACGAGTCGCTTAGCCGTGAGATTGAACGCTCGTTGGCTACCCTTACCGAACGCGAGCGCGACATTATCCGTCTGTTCTTCGGCATAGGTTGTCAGGAGATGACTCTTGAGGAAATAGGCGAGAAGTTCAATCTCACCCGCGAGCGTGTGCGCCAGATAAAGGAAAAGGCGATCAGAAGGCTCAAACAGAACTCAAGAAGCAAACTCCTCAAG
>CALABN010000160.1 GCA_937885735.1 uncultured Bacteroidota bacterium
GGTGGCCATTGTGGACAGCACCAACCGTGGCGATGAAGCAATGTACTGGCGCGACGACTTTTTGGGGGTGATGCCTCGCGAAAACGAATACTACCAGACCAACCAACTGTTCGACATCTGCAAGAATTTCAGCCAGGACGTGCTCACAACCCAAAACAAGGTTGACAAGGCCGACCAGGTGACTTTTATGAAACGCGCCGAACAGTATTTCAACACAAATCCATTCTTCGACAGCGAGCAGTTCAAGAACGAAGTCATTGGAAATGAGGCTGTCAGCGAGCGATTTGAAGACTACAAGCGCAAATTTGAAAACGAGAAGGCCCTTTCACCTGTCGACCAATTCGAGATTTCGGGCGAAGCCCTGAAAAAAGGAAAGAAATATTTCAGAAGCGTGATAAAACTCGACAAGAACTTCCACATCTACGTCCACTCAAATCCAGACTATATAGAGAAAGGGTTCGACGAGCATAAAGGACTGAAATTCTACAAATTATTTTTTAGCAACGAAGAATAACACAATAAAAACTATATAAAAATGGCAAGCAAAAGAAAACTGAAAGGCGACATCAGATTCATCGTAAAGGAACTGGTGAGCGAATGTATGGCATACACACTCATAGTGCCTGATGCCGACTACAAGTCAGCCGAAGACATCATCAACGACATTGTTGAATACTACGGCACCGCATTGGCTGAAATCAACGCAGTCAGAAAGAACGACAAGAAGGACCGTGGCGACAACCTCAAGGCAATCCGTCACGAAATGACTCAAAAGGTTCCTGAATTCATCGACCGACTATCAAAATTGAGCCAAAACAAATAATTGAAAAACATTTGGCAAAAACTAAACACAAATCTATTTTTGCCAATCTTTTTACAAAAACAGAATATGGTAAAAATAACCTTCCCCGACGGTAGCGTACGCGAATATGAAAACGGCGTTACTGGTATGCAAATTGCAGAGAGCATAAGCCCTCGTTTGGCAAAAGAAGTATTGTCAATCAACGTTAACGATGACACTATCGACCTTGCCCGTCCTATTGAAAGCGATGCAAAAATCAAACTCAACAAGTGGGACGACGACGAAGGCAAGCACACATTCTGGCATTCGTCGGCACACTTGCTGGCCGAAGCGCTTCAGGAACTTTACCCTGGCGTGAAATTCGGCATCGGCCCTGCCATTGAAAACGGTTTCTACTACGACATCGACCTTGGCGACCGCCAGATTTCAGAATCCGACTTTGCATCAATCGAAAAGAAGATGCTTGAATTGGCTCAAAAGAAGTCACAATTCATCCGCACTGAAGTTTCAAAAGCCGACGCATTGAAGTTCTTCGGCGACAAAGACGAGATATACAAGGTTGAACTTATCAACGACTTGGAAGACGGCAAGATAAGTTTCTACAAGCAAGGCGACTTCACCGACCTATGCCGTGGACCACACTTGTTCGACACATCGGTCATCAAGGCAGTGAAAGTGTTGAGCGTGGCTGGCGCATACTGGCGTGGCGACGAGAAACGCAAGCAACTTACACGCATCTACGCAATAACATTCCCACAAAAGAAACTTCTTGACGAGTATCTGGTTCTTTTGGAAGAAGCCAAGAAACGCGACCACCGCAAGATTGGCAAGGAAATGGAATTGTTTATGTTCTCCGATATGGTAGGCAAAGGCCTTCCAATCTGGTTGCCAAAAGGCACTGCTGTACGCCTTCGTCTGGAAGACTATCTGAAGAAAATCCAAAAACGCTACGGCTACCAACAGGTTATGACTCCACACATTGGTGGCAAGCAACTTTACGTCACTTCAGGCCACTGGGACCACTACGGAAAGGACAGCTTCCAACCAATAACAACTCCAGAAGAAGGCGAAGTCTATCTGTTGAAACCAATGAACTGCCCTCACCACTGTATGATATTCAAGAATGCTCCTCGTTCATACAAGGACCTTCCTCTTCGAATAGCCGAATTCGGAACGGTTTACCGTTACGAGCAAAGTGGCGAGTTGCACGGACTCACACGTGTGCGCTCATTCACCCAAGACGACGCCCACCTATTCTGCCGTCCAGATCAGGTGAAGGAGGAATTCTGCAAGGTAATGGACATCATCCAAATCATATTCAAGGCATTGAACTTTGACAAGGTAGAAGCACAAATATCACTCCGCGACCCTAACGACCACGAAAAATATGTTGGAAGCGACGAGTTGTGGGCAAAAGCAGAACAGGAAATCATTGAAGCCTGCAAGGAAAAGAACCTTGACGCCATAGTAGAATACGGTGAAGCAGCATTCTACGGTCCAAAACTCGACTTTATGGTCCGCGATGCGATAGGCCGTCGTTGGCAACTTGGAACAATCCAGGTTGACTACAACCTGCCTGAACGTTTCGACCTTGAATATATGGGTGCTGACAATCAAAAACATCGCCCAGTTATGATTCACCGCGCACCATTTGGCTCAATGGAACGCTTTGTTGCAGTACTTATAGAGCACACTGGTGGCAAATTCCCATTGTGGCTGACACCAGAACAGGCTGTAATTCTGCCAATTAGCGAAAAATACAATGATTTTGCACAAAAGGTTTCCAATATTCTGGAAAATTACGATATTCGCACCGCCGTTGATGACCGCAACGAGAAGATAGGTAAAAAGATACGTGACAACGAGTTAAAACGTATCCCATATATGCTAATCGTAGGCGAAAAAGAGGTTGAAAGCAACACAATCTCCGTTCGACGCCAAGGTGAAGGCGACAAGGGCTCGATGAGTCTTGAAGCATTTGCCGAAATGGTCAACAAGGAAGTTGAAGAAGCATTGAAGTCAAACTAATTATAGGAGAACCAAGCTATAATCGACAACAAACCACAAAGGAAGCCAGCGTCAGATGACAAAGCTTCTAATAGGATAAACGAAGAAATCAGAGTGCCGAAGGTTCGTCTGGTTGGTGATAACGTTGAACAAGGCATCTATACAATCAGAGAAGCCTTGTCAATTGCCGAAGACCAAGGATTGGATTTGGTAGAGATATCGCCAAATGCCGACCCACCAGTATGCAAGGTGATTGAGTACAGCAAGTTCCTTTATGCCTTGAAAAAGAAACAAAAGGAAATGAAGGCCAATGCCTCAAAAGTTGTAATCAAGGTTATCCGTTTTGGTCCACAAACCGACGAGCACGATTTCAACTTCAAGAAGAATCACGCAATGAAATTCTTGGAGGAAGGTGCCAAAGTAAAGGTTTATGTATTCTTCAAGGGCCGTTCAATCGTGTTCAAGGACCAAGGAGAAGTGATTTTGTTGCGTTTGGCAAATGAGCTTGAGGACTATGGCAAGGTAGAGCAACTACCAACCCTGGAAGGCAAGCGTATGATAATGACTATTGTACCGAAAAAGAAAAAATAAGTTTTGTTTTAAATTGAACAGTTGATGTTTTACCATCACCAAAATTCCAGAGGTAGGAAACGATGTCTGCCGGACCCGTTTCCGACGAATTAAATGTTAAATCAAGTGATTTACAACCAATTACTGAATCGGCATCGGATTCCATTGCCTTAAATGAAAGAATCCGTGGTAAAGGATTGACGATTATTATATTGTTTTTTACCGTTGAATCTGCACAGCCGTCACCATTTTCAACCCTCAGACCTACGTTGAATGTGCCCGCTTTGGAGAATACATACGATTTCTTTGCCGATGTAGCGGTAACCGTATCGGTGTCAAAAATCCATCTGCGGCTTATGATAGTGCTCGTTGCCGTTTTACTGGTATCGCTGAATTCAATAGCATCACCAAGACAGATTTCTGTTGTGTCTTGTGTAAATCCTATTTTTATGCCCGACATATTGATTCTCATTGGCAAAGTGTCGGAGCATTCTCCTGCGTACGAAATAAGTGTTACTGTATAATTATTTGCAACAGCATACTCGTGTTTCGGCATAAATGTTTCAACATCGGCTTCAATAACGTCGCCAGTCTCTCCGCCCTTTTTCCATTCATAATGACCGTCCGAAATTTTATTGATAAAAATTTTATCCGTTTCA
>CALABN010000161.1 GCA_937885735.1 uncultured Bacteroidota bacterium
GTATTCAGTTGCTTCACTGTGTTCAACATCGTAAGTGTGGTGAAGTTTTAAGTGTTCGTCTTTGTTGACCACTTTTAAATTCACGAGGGTGTTGTTGCATCTGTCCATATCCATGTGGTGCCTGTTGTAGTGTTTAGGAACTTCAACATTGTTGATGTCAAGAACGAGGCTGGCGACTTTTGCGAACTTCAGATTGAAGATTCATACGACACCGGCGCCGAAGGCGAGCCTCAACTTCCAGCACTTCGCAAATTGGTGCAAATTCCTCACGGGGCAAGCATCAAGGCAAAAATTGTATGTTCGGACACTTCTTATTTCAATCTGTCCGACCTCAACATAAAAAGCAAATTGACACCTCGACAGCCATCACAGGCTAAAAGCGACAGCGTGCACAAATTTGTCCACAAGAAACGGGCTTACCGACACAACTATTTCACCAGACAAGATTTGGCGACAGTGACAAAAGTAGGCACAATGCGAGGCATCGACCTTTATCAAATTGCCGTAAATCCGGTACGGTACAATCCTAGGAAAAACTCGCTGATGGTGCTTAACGGCATCGACATTGACTTTGAAATTGAGCCAGACGCCACCAAAGCCGGTTCCGGCAACGCATCTCCTTACTTTGAAAGCACATATTCCAACATAGCCAACTACAAAGGCACAGCATCTGACTTGACAAAATATCCTGTAAAATATCTAATCATAACCGACACTGCATTTGTATCAGCCCTTAAAGACTTCATTGAATGGAAACGGCTGAAGGGCTTTGAGGTGATTGTCGCCACAACCGACACCATTGGCAACACATCGGCAAAAATAAAGGCTTGGATTGACAAGCAATACAATTCTGCAACCGACGACAGCCCAGCACCTTCATTCCTTCTTTTGGCCGCCGACACTGACAAGATTCCGACATCAAAATTCGGCGACAAAACAGGATACGGCACAGACTTGTACTATGCTTGCATGGATGGTGCTGACGACATAATTCCAGACTTGTATTATGGCCGTTTTTCGGCACGCACAGCTGAAGACATGAAATCCATTGTTGACAAGACAATAACCTACGAGAAATATCTATTCGAAGACCCAACATACTTATCCCAATCCACATTGATATCCGGTTACGACGCCAGCTACCGCTCAAGCGTGGGCATTCCAACACTCAACTACATTGCAAACAACCGCATCAATTCTGCCAACGGATACAAACAGATTAACAAGTTTACCACTGATTACACAGGATGCTATTCCGACTCATCGGTTTCGGTGGGACTGATGACCTACACCGCACATGGTACCACCACTACCTGGATTGAACCTGAACTCACACAAACTACAGTTAACCAATTCGGAAACTATGGCAAATTCCCGTTTGTAATTGCAAACTGCTGTCTGTCTGGCAACATAAACACAAAAGAATGTATCGGTGAGACTTGGCTTAGGAAAGCAAACAGCGGTGCTGTTGCATATATAGGTAGTATTCCAAAAACATATTGGAGAGAAGATTTCTACTGGGCTGTTGGTGCACACCACTACAAAAGTGGTGTTTGCCCAAATATTGAAGAGACAACCATTGGCGCATTCGACGCTCCGTTTGTCTCGGACTTTGTCTGCGGTGATGCAATGCTTTACGCGGGCAATCTGGCTGTAACCGAAGCCCACGACAATTCTTACCCTTCCGACATTTCGACACAATACTATTGGGAAGCCTACAATTTCCTTGGCGATCCATCGCTTTTGGTATATTTTGGCGAAGGTTCGGAAAACACCGTAATCCACGACAGCCACATTCCACTTAGCCAAACATCGATAAATGTAACGGCTGAAGCAGGCTCGTACGTAGCAATAACGAGAAACGACACATTGATTGGCGCAGGAATCATAAAGGACAACATTAGCAAGAAAGCAGAAATCAAATTTACACGACTGCTTGAACCCGGCGATTACTCAATTGTAGTGACAAAATCAAGATGCAAGCCTTATATTGGCAAAATCACTGCCATTGTTCCAGACCAGCCTTACATTATAGCATCCAATTTATTATCAAGCTGTGCCATCACGACTGGCAACACCATTGACATGGGCATCGCTTTCCGCAATGCCGGCTCTCGTCCATCTAGCGCATCAAGGTTCAGCATAAGTTCCAACAACGAATACGTAAAAAGCATATCAACATCGGGAACAGAAATCAAAAACCTCGACGCATTCGAAATTGACACTCTGAAAAATGCATACAGGATTGTCTTGGCAAACAACATCCCAAACAAGACCGTAATTCCTATCGACATAACCATTGAAGGTGGCGGACAAAGATTCGAACAGACTTTAAGCCTTACCATTTTGGCTCCAACCATTCATTTGTCTCCAAACTTGACAATTGAAAAGCCATCTGACAGGATAATGCCTGGCGACACTATTATTGTTGGCATCACCGTTGAAAACACCGGAAACGCAATACTTGAAAATGCGAAGCTAGACTTGTCTGCCGATCAGTCAATTGTCACACCAAAGAAAGAATCCTTTGACATTCCAACTCTGGCACCCAAAAGTTCAACCGTATGCAAATTCACAATGATAGCTAACGGTGCCATTGATTCTGAAACCGACTTCTCGCTTGAAGCGATAGCATCTTGCCCCAACATTTGCTCCCCTGACACTGCCGAATATCCAATGACCGTTCATTCCCTTTATGAACAAATTATAGGCAAAGAACATAGCACAGACATAATATATCCTTTCAATAACCACTACTATTATGGCATAGGACAAATATTATACACTGCTGACGACTTGGGAAACAGCCCGAAAAGAATCGACGAGATGGCATTTGACATTTCATACATCTATCAACCTAAAGAATTTGAAGGTTTTGCTAATATGGTTGTCAAAATAAAATACACAGACGACAATACAACGGATTTCTTTAGCAAAGATGAATATTATGATATGAACGATGCACAAACCGTGATGAGCGACAGTTTGTGCAAGATAAACGGCAAAGGCATAAAAACATTCAAGTTCAATTCGCCATTCTATTACGATGGCAAAAGCAACATTATTTTTGAAATTACGTGGGGCGGAAATACAGATTATGTGCCTAGATACGAAGGCATTCGTGTTTACGCACACAATACAAGTTATAATTCTGTAGGTTACGATGTCAACGACGACAAGGAGTCATTGTATTTATTTGCTGTAAAACGACAAAGGCCAAACACCATTTTCAGATATAAAGAACTAAAGACATTTGTATTCAACATAAAAGACACAAACGGCAATCCTATTCCAAACTGCACTATAAATATTGGCGACTCTGTCATAACTGCTGACGGCAACGGTTCAATTAACTATTCAACATACAGCAACGCTGTAGATTTTCCATACGAAGTGTCTGCTTATGGTTACGTGACCCAAAACAACACAATATCTACAAATGCAGACTCAACAACAATCAATTTGAATCTGTTGTCATATAAAACTTATTCCGCATCGTTTCACATAATGCACTCGCCTTCAAACATTGATGCGACAAATGCTTGCATCTCCATTATGAACAAAGAGTATCACGCTGACAATCTTGGCATTGTATCTATTCCCGATTTCCCGGAAGGCAAGACACCAATTGAAATATCAGAACAAGGACATTTTACAATATGCGACACGGTGAACATATCTTCTGACACGTCGCTGACATATTGCCTCAAGGAATATCCAAACATAAAAATCAAGGTTGTTTCCGGTCAAGACGCCATAGCCGGAGCCAACGTCATTTTTGACAACGACACTCTTGCCACCGACAATGACGGCTATGCAACAATTGTCAACGTTGCTCCAAAAACGCACAAGATTACAATCAATAACATAGGGTTCATCTCGTTTACCGGCAACATCGGCAGCCAAAATGACGACATTGACACCACTTTAATGCTGAAAAGGTTGCCTCAAGTTAAATTTGCCGTCAATCTTGACAATTCGCCTATGGCAAATGCCACAATCAAGATTGATGAGTCAACCAACACGACAGACAGTTTGGGATTCACCACATTCGCCTACGTCAACAACGATACAATTCTGCGTTACACAATAAACCACAAAGACATCCTTCCGTTGACCGACTCGTTCTTTATTGCCCAAAACGACACTACGTTAACATTGAACCTCACAAGGCCAAACTGCTCAATACAATTTGCGATAAGCGATTCCACCATTCCACAAAAAGGCATCAACATAAATGTCCTTGGATTGGCTAAAGCCACTGACACAATGGGATTGGCCAAATTCGACAATATAAAAGCATCTGACACAATTCGTTACAGCATTGCCGTGAGCAACAAGTTCACTTTGACAAACTATGTTCTCTACTCGCCTTATCCTATAACTATAAGCATCGACTTACATCAAATTGACACGATTAACAATTCCAGAATCGACACCATCATTCCTGTTAAGCCGACCAAACACAGCATATTGTTTGCCGTTTCCGACAAAAGACAACCAATATCAGGCGCTTGCATATCGTTAAACGACAGTGTTATATTAACAAACAACAACGGTATTGCCTCATATAACGCAACCAACGGTGAACTTCTCAACTATACTGTCTGGAAAGATGGCTACACATCTGTTGACGGATTAGAAAAACAATCATTGTCAGTCATTTGCAACAAAGACATTATAATTGACATTCTGCTATTGCCAGCAGACACAACCGGCATTTCATCGACAACCGCAGTGGAAAGCATCTACCCTAACCCGTCAAATGGCACAATCAACATTCCAAATGACTTTGTCGGTTGCAACATAACCATTTACGATATGCGAGGTTCGGCTGTCAAATCCATCCTGGCCACAAGTAACATCATCGACCTGCAACCTATAAAGCCAGGCACATACTTGATGCTTACCACGACGCCAAACGGGCCAGTATCGAACTTGATTGTAATAAAATAACAACTGGCAACACAGCTTCATTAAATTTGTCAATCTCAATTGCCATTTCTCAATTGGCAGTGCTATATTTGCGCTTTCAAAAAAACAAAGAAATTATGGACATCCAAAAGTTGCTGAAAGACACAACTGCAAAGGCCATCAAGACTTTATACTCGGCCGATGCAAACCTTGACCAAATATCGTTCACAACCACCCGAAAGGAGTTTGTAGGCGATTTCACGCTCGTCGTTTTCCCGTTCCTGAAAATATCGAAACAGAAACCGGAAGACACCGCCAACGCCATTGGCCAATTTCTGAAGGACAATCTGTCGGAAGTGGCCGATTTCAATGTTGTCAAGGGATTCCTGAACATTCAACTTTCATCAACCTACTGGACTGAATTCCTGAACGATGCCATAGCCGACGAACGTTTCGGAATGAAACCTAAAGGCTCAAGTGGCAAGACTTTTATGGTTGAATATTCATCGCCAAACACCAACAAGCCACTCCACCTCGGCCACATACGCAACAACCTCTACGGCTACTCGGTTTCACAGATTCTGGAAGCCAACGGACACAATGTCATCAAGGCAAATTTGGTCAACGACCGCGGAATACACATCTGCAAGTCGATGCTGGCTTGGCAGAAATGGGGCAACGGCGCAACACCTGAAAGCCTCGGCATAAAAGGCGACAAACTGGTGGGCGACTACTACGTACGTTTCGACAAGGAATACAAGAAACAGATTGCCGAACTCAAGGCTCAAGGCTTGAGCGACGATGACGCAGCAAACCAGGCCCCTGTCATTCTTGAGGCGCGCGAAATGTTGCGCAAGTGGGAAGCAGGCGACAAGGAAGTTGTCGACTTGTGGAAGACAATGAACGGTTGGGTTTACGCTGGCTTCGACGTTACATACAAAGCTCT